>JAAYRO010000120.1 GCA_012518735.1 Bacillota bacterium | reverse complement strand
GTTTGCCTATGAATGTAGTTGAGCCCTTAACAACTCACGAGCAGGCTCTAGAGATTGTTAATGACTTGCTAGATAGTGGTATTGAAAATATAAAGCTTCGTTATCTCGGGTGGATGCAGGGTGGCATTAATCACGTCTTCCCTACAAGAGCATCACTGGAAAAGAGTGTTGGAACAAAAGAAAGTTGGCGTATTCTGAGTGAACAACTAAGAGCGAAAGAAGTCGAATTTTTCCCATCTGTAGACTTCATGACCGTACACCGCAATTCCCTATTCGATGGATTTATTGGATTTCGTGATACTTCGCGTTCGTTAAGTCGTAGTAACGCTTATATCAATACCTACGATATTGCAACGTATCAGCCTGTGTCAGCTAAACGTATCTCTATTCTATCACCGGCAAGACTAAGTGATGTGGTAGGCAGTTTTCTAAGAGACTATATGCAGTACGGCATTAGGGGATTATCTTCCGGGGATTTAGGGTTGCTGTTGTATGCGGATTACCGCACTAAGCCGGACGATCTTGTTAACAGACAGACTGCCAAGTCTATCGTTGTGGAACAAGCGGAACGAATGAAAAATGAGGGCTTAGATCTGACCCTGAAGGGAGGGAATATGTATTTGATTCCTTATGCGAAATACTTAGTGAATGCACCAATGTACAGTCGCGGCATAGCTATTTTGGATTATACTGTTCCCTTCTATCAAATGGTTGTAAGTGGGTATCTCGGATACGCAGGTGCTCCCTACAATCTGGCTGATCGCTCTGGACATTTCTATGTTCTGAAAATGATGGAGACAGGTGCCATTCCTTATTTCGCGGTTTCGGCAACGGAGTCGTTTGTCACAAAAAACACAGATTTTAATAACCTCTATTCTATCTATTACCAGGATCTTGTAGATGATATTCTTAGGATATATAGAGAAGTTGATGAGGTGTTAGGAGAAGTTTGGGGCATGCGGATCGTCAATCACGAAATTGTTGGTCCCAGTGTATTCAAAACAGTTTATGAGGATGGTACAACTGTTTTTGTGAATTACACACCGTATCCCTATGTTGTTGACGAGGAAAGAGTTGTTCCAGCAGAAGGCTATGTGGTTATTAAGTGAAGGGTGGTGGTACTGTGGCATCGAAGAAGAAGGTTTTTTTGAGCTTTGACAAGAGACAGAAGATAGGAGGGTTCTTATTTACTCTACCTTTTCTCATAGGATTTGTTCTGTTCTTTTTGTACCCTTTCATACAAGCGGTTATTATTAGTTTCAATGAGTTGGTCTTGACTTCTACTACGTTTGAGCTTCAGTGGCAGGGATTAGAAAACTATGGCTACGCACTTCAAATTCACCCAGATTTCTCGCGCGTGTTTACGGAGGTTCTGGTGAAGTTAGCAGTTGAACTTCCGTTGATTATCGGATTTAGCTTTTTTGCCGCAACAATTCTTAACCAGGAGTTCAAGGGTCGGGCCGTTGCGCGTATGCTCTTTTTTCTCCCGGTGATCTTAGGTTCGGGGGTTGTTATGAAGTTGGAAGTGACGGATTACTCTTTGATGATGCTTCAACACCTTCAAGAAAGCTCATCTATGTTTCAAGGTGATGCTCTTCGCTCTCTTTTCGAGGCTGCTAGATTTCCTGCGGGAATGGTGGACTTCGTGCTCGATGCCGTTCAAAGCCTGCCAACAGTGATCCGAGCTTCGGGGGTACAAATCCTTATCTTTCTGGCGGGTCTGCAATCCGTCCCACGTGAAGTATACGAAGCTGCAGATGTGGAAGGGGCTACTGGTTGGGAGCAGTTCTGGTTAATAACATTTCCGATGCTTAGTCCACTTATTTTGACTAACGTTATATACACAATCGTAGATTCGTTCACTGCTATGAATAACGAATTAGTTTTGTTGATTCGTGAGACTATGCTGCGTGGAGCAGGGTACGGTGTAAGTATGGCTATGGCTATGCTTTACTTCCTTGTAATCGGTGTTATTTTGTTCATTGTTTTTTCGGTTCTATCACGACGTATTTTCTATCATGTGTAGGTAAGGAAGGTGGTGTATTCATGAGACTATTCGTCAAGGAAAGGACTAAGAAATTCGTTGTTTCACTCTTGCGCACCATTTTACTTATTGGAATTTCCTATGTGATTCTACTTCCACTAATTAACCGATTGTCCACAGCGTTCATGAGTGTTGAGGATCTTTATGACCAGTCAGTACGATGGATACCACGGAATCCTACTCTGCGAAATTTTAGGTTGATGTGGGAACACATGGACTATGTTCGATCATTTGGGCGATCGTTTTTCTTAGCTATGTTTACCAGTGTTCTGCAGCTGATTACATGCTCTATGGTGGGCTATGGGCTGGCTCGGTTTAAGTTCCCAGGCAGCAATCTCATTTTTGGCTTGGCAATTTTTACGTTAGTTGTTCCTCCTCAATTGATCATGGTGCCAATGTACCTAAATTTCCGGTTCTTTGATTTTCTAGGTATTCTCAAGGAACCTATCAATCTTATTGGTACGTACTGGCCATTTGCTCTGATGTCTTTTACAGGCACGGGATTTCGAAACGGACTGTACATTTTTATCATGCGTCAATTCTTCAAAGGTATGCCCCGTGCATTAGAAGAAGCGGCTTATATTGATGGCGCCAGTCTATTTACAACGTTTTGGCGAGTCATGATTCCAGGGGCTGTACCAGGTTTAGTAACTACATTCCTCTTCTCTTTTGTCTGGCAGTGGAATGACTATTTATATGTTACTACGTTTATGGCTGGGAGGAGTTTCTTGCCTCAAGCATTAGAAGGTGCGGCAAGCAAGGTACACCGCGCGATTAATGAAGCTGATGCGTTGGCTGCAAGTAGTGGTTTCCTAGATGATCACTTCTATTCATTGATTAATAACGCCGGCATGATTTTAGTAATTGTCCCTCTGCTTATTCTGTACATTTTCCTGCAGCGATACTTTGTAGAGAGTATTGAACGAACAGGTATTGTAGGCTAAATGGAGGTTTTGTGGGTGTTCAGTCACAAGCGTTTGTTGGTGTTGACTATCGTTGTCGCATTAGGAATGTCTATGTTGAATACACATTATGGAAAAGCGGAGGGGATACCGATGCTCAAAGAGATCTACGAAGAAGACTTTCGAATTGGATTTGCTGCCCGTTCATCGTTCTGGCTCGATGAACCGTTGTTGGATCATTTCAACGCCGTAACGGCAGAGAATATTATGAAATGGGATTCTATCCATCCTAGAGAAGGTGTTTATAACTTCTCAAGTTCGGATGCACTAATAGATTATGCTGAAAAACATGGCATGAGTGTTACGGGTCATACCCTCGTTTGGCATAATCAAACGCCCAACTGGGTGTTCGTAGATGAGAGTGGGCAGGATGTGTCTCGAGAAGAGCTATTAGCCCGGATGGAAGAACACATAAAAACCGTGGTAGGGCGATATAAAGGACGGGTGAAAGGTTGGGACGTGGTCAATGAGGCTATCGATCAAAATCCTGAGACTGGTCGATGGGAGCTGAGGGATTCGAAATGGCGCGAGATCATTGGCGATGATTTTATTGAATACGCTTTTCGGTTTGCCCATGAAGCTGACCCTGATGCAGAGCTGTATTACAACGATTATAGTGCTACCGATCCTGGAAAGCGGGATGCCATTTACGCATTGGTAAAAGGTTTATTAGATAAGGGTATTCGGGTAGATGGAATCGGAATGCAGGGACACTGGGAAATCAATGCACCGAGTGAATACTTGATTCGCGAAGCAATCGAAAAGTACTCATCATTAGGAGTCAAAGTTCATATTACAGAGCTTGACATCAGTGTCTTTTCTTGGAATGATCGTTCGAATCGGTATGCTGATGGTTTACCAGATGACGTTGCCGCTAGGCAGGGAGAACGTTATGCTTCAGTCTTTCGTCTCTTCAAGGAATATGCATCTGTTATTGACCGGGTCACCTTTTGGGGTGTGAAGGACAACTATAGTTGGAAAAACAATTTTCCAGTACAGGGTAGACGAGACTATCCCTTGCTTTTTGACAAAGACGGTAAGCCTAAACCAAGTTTTTGGGCGGTGGTAGATCCGACTCGACCATGGTATGAAGTGAAGGCCGAATATGAGGGTACAGCAGATAATGAGGAATTTACAAGAAATGTAGTGTTAAATAGATCAGTAACATCCAGCAGTGATGTTCATCGAGCGGGAAAGGCTGTAGATGGTTCAGATCAAACCAGCTGGTCTGAAAGTACTGAACCTCCTTATTGGTTGGCTGTAGAGCTCGATGATGAATATCTCATCAAAAGATGGGTTGTGAAACACGCAGGCGCTAGTGCTTTCGCCTCAGGCGGACCAGGGTCCGAGCTGTTTAACACTGCCGACTTCAAACTGCAGAAAAGTGATGATGGCGAAGTATGGATTGATGTAGATGAAGTTGTAGGTAATACAGATAGCATCACAAGCCGGGAGGTTGAGCCCTTTAATGCAAAACACGTTCGCCTAGTGGTTACTCGGCCCACATCGATTTCTGACAATAACCGGCTGAGCATTGTGGAGTTTGAGGTATATGGAGTCGATTCGCAAAAAAGAAGGTAACCATCATTGCTTGGTTAAGAGAAGTTTACGCCAACATCTTCCCGAGGGTTGTTTGCTCTTTGACTCATCGACAGCGTCCTGCCTATGGACAGTTGGTATGTGGGGTAGACCGATCGCTTGAAGATCGTTGGCCCTGAGTACATTGAATTAGCATTTCGCTTTGCCCACGAAGCCGATCCAGATGCACTGCTGTTCATTAACGATTATAATACATACGAACCAGCAAAACGACAGGCTATCTATGACTTAGTTCAGGAACTGTTGGCGAAGAATGTACTAATTCACTGCATCGGGATGCAGATGCGTACAAACATAGATTATCCTCTTGTTTATGAGGTGAGGAGACTGTACGGTTATTCTCCACTTTAGGTTTGGAGGTTCATGTTACCGAGTGGGATATGAGTGTGTACAATAATTGCAGCGATAAGTGGGAGACGGTTTCAGACCAGATTCTGTCTCGGCAGGCCATTGGTTATCAGGATTTGTTTCGTGTATTTGTTAGGAATAAAGATACAGTGCGGTATGTTGCTTTGTGCGGTGTAAGCGATGATTTAACTTGGTTGCGTTGGTTCTTTGTAGAAAGAAATGACTGGCCCCTTCTGTTCGACGAACAGCTGAAGCCTAAACCTGCATTTTGGGGTACTGTGGCCGCAGCGTCAGGTACCGATCAGAATTGGGCTAAGGTTAGAGCGGATTATTTGGGTCATTGAGAGGAGTTCACAAGATGCGTTACAGACAGCTGAGAGACAACTTGCTGTTCATGGTAGTTTGCCTATGTCTAGTCACCTTAGGCGTATTTACTAAGGGGGAAGCGGC
This sequence comes from Bacillota bacterium, assembly GCA_012518735.1. GTDB lineage: Bacteria > Bacillota > Limnochordia > Darwinibacteriales > Darwinibacteriaceae > JAAYRO01. Next base: position 24,788 of record JAAYRO010000120.1, on the reverse strand, counting down.
CCAATATGTGCGGCGCGAAACCTATACCGACTATCTAGCAAGGCACAGCTCTGCCACTAACCCAAACGTAGATATTATTATTCCTGGGTCATCTTATAGTTCAGCAACAGTCGATGCAGAGGTTCTGCTTTATCCACACGGTTATCGTGGGGCGGCTGTATGGACTGGTGAACGGGGATATATAGAATGGACTGTCTATGTACCTAAAGCGGGTCTATACAACCTCGAAGTCTACTACTATCCTGCTGAAGGTAGGAGTACCGCTATTGAAAGGGAGATTCAGATTAATGGTCAGTCTCTCTTTGATGGAGCAGATTATCTAGTCTTTCGCCGGGTATTTGGAGATGCCAGTCCTCCATTAGTTGATGCGGCTGGTAATGAAATTCGGCCGCGGCAGGTTGAAAAACCAATGTGGCAGCGTGTTTTCCTTTCCGATTCCCTTGGCTACGAGTCTCGTCCTTATCAGTTCTATTTTGAAAAAGGAATTAATACGATTCGACTTGTTTCCCGGGCAGAACCCATGATTATTGGGCACTTACGGCTCTGCCAAGCCCCTATTCCTAAACCGTATGCGGAAATTGTTCGAGACTATGAAGAGGAAGGCTATGAGGTACTAGAAGACATTTTCTTAAAGGTTCAAGGACAAGATTCAACCCATCGTTCCAGCCCTTCCCTGTTTGCTGTTTTTGATCAGGGTGATCCAACAACGGAGCCCTATCACTATGCAGAAACAAGACTTAACTCTATCGGTGGACATCGCTGGCAGGAGGTTGGGGATTGGATTGCATGGGAAGTAGACATTCCCAAGTCTGGTTTATATCAGATTGCGGTTAAGGGTAAGCAGAATCTCAATCGAGGCGTTTTTAGTAATCGCCGCCTGCTCATTGATGGTGAAGTGCCCTTTGCTGAGGTTGACGCTATCCAATTCAACTTTACCAGTCGCTATCAAATGAAGAAATTAGGACTTGACCATCAAGACGAACCTTTCCTCTTTTACTTAGAAGAAGGAAAACATGAGATACGACTAGAGGCAGTAATGGGAGAATTGGCCCATTTGGTTCAAGTAACGGAAGAAACACTCTATGAGCTAAACAGCATCTACCGCAGTATTATAATGATTACTTCTGTTACTCCTGATCCTATGCGCAGCTATCAGCTGGAAAAAAGAGTGCCTGATCTGTTAGAACGGTTGAGTATTCAAGCAGAAGCATTAAGGAATATGGCTGCTGAGTTTGAAAGAATCACCGGTCAGAAAGGTGGGCACACTGCTACATTGACCGATTTTGCTCGTATGCTTGATCGTATGGTAACTCGACCTGATTCTATTCCTAATTTACTGCAAGAATATCGAGATGCCATAGGTAATTTAGGAACATGGATCATGAATACTCGAAAACAGCCGCTCCAAATTGACTATCTTGTTATTGCTTCACCGGAACAGGAAATGCCTAGGGCTAAGCCAACTGTTTGGGAGGCAGCTCTTCATGAGGTTCGGGCTTTTGCTGCATCTTTTACTCATGATTATACCAGTGTTCTCGATATTACCAGCGTAGATGAATCTCAACCAAATACAGATGATCCTAATCGAATTAAGGTATGGATTGGACTTGGACGAGATCAAGCCCAGATTCTTAAACAGATGATTGAGGATACTTTTACGCCGGAGACAGGAATTCGCGTAGATCTCGAACTGATTACTACGATGGATCAGCTCCTAGTGCCGGCGACAATTGCAGGGACACAGCCTGATGTAGCTATTGGTGCGGCAAATATGGATATGGCATTTCGAGGTGCAGTCGTAGATCTGACACAGTTTGAAGACTTTCCTGAGGTAGCGAAACGCTTTAAGAAGTCAGCTTTATTGACCTTTAGGTTTAGAGATAAGGTTTTCGCACTGCCAGAGGTTCAGAGTTTCCCCATGTTGTTCTACCGCAAAGATATTCTAGATGAATTGGGGCTTGAAATTCCCCAGACATGGGATGATGTATTCCGGATTCTGCCTGAACTGCAGAACAACCACCTTGAGTTTGGAATGTGGCCCAGTATTTACACTTATTTGCAGTTCTTATATCAAAGAGGAATCGCCTTATATAAGGAAGACGTCATAGAAGCTAATATTGACTCAGAAGCAGGTATTACTATTTTCACTGAAATGACCAATTTGTTTACTCAATCTGGTCTTCCTTTAGAGTACAATTTTATTAACCGATTCAGAATGGGCGAGATGCCGCTTGCCATAGCTAACTATGGGGAATTTAACACTCTATCTGTTTTTGCATCGGAACTTCGAGGTCAATGGGGAATGGCGCCGATTCCTGGAATTCGTCAGCCAGATGGAACGATTAATCGAACAGTACCTGTAGCCCAGGATGCGTTAGTGATTCGAACTGATCAAACAGGGTCGGTTATTATGCCCAGTGGTACTACAGGGTCTATTATCCTTGCTAAGTCAAAGAAACATGAGCAGGCATGGGAGTTTCTCAAGTGGTGGACCCGTACTGATACGCAGGTTCGTTTTGGAAGAGAAATGGAAGCGTTAATTGGGGCATCGGCCCGCTACGCTACGGCTAATGTAGAAGCTATGCAGCAGTTGCCTTGGCGGGTAGAAGAACGAGATCAGCTGAACATCCAGTGGGATTGGGTGGAAGGTGTTCCACCAGTACTGGGAGGCTATTACGTCACACGGCAGTTTGACTGGCTGTTTAGAGCCGTTGTACTGCAGAATGAGCCGATTAGAGAATCGGTTCTTGATTACACTCGAGAGATTAACCGTGAAATTGCCCGTAAGAGAGAGGAGTTCGGTCTGGAAACAGATATTGACCAGTTAGATGAGAAGTGGAAAGAGCTGTATTGGGATCATTATACACATGTCTATCGATTGGATTGGGAGCCAGAGGAGATGGACGAGGAATACAGACTACTGCTGGAACGATTAGGATTATTGCTTGAGGAGGGACAATAGATGAGTGCCATCACAACGCCACATGAGCAGGTGTCACATCAGCGTGGGATACGGGAAACGAAGACGCCAGGCCGCCTACAAAGGCTCTGGCGCGACATAAAGGCAAATAAGGTGTCGTATTTGTTCGTGGCACCCTTTGTCATTTTGTTTTTGGTCTTCGTGGTAATTCCTATTCTGATCTCCATAGGGTTGAGCTTTACATATTTTAATATGATAGAGCCCCCTCGTTGGGTAGGATGGTCCAATTACTTGACCCTCTTCCTTGAAGACGAGATCTTCTTAATTGCGGTCAAAAACACTCTACTCTTTGCTGTAATTACAGGGCCCATCAGCTATCTGTTGTGTTTTGTGTTCGCATGGCTCATTAACGAATTGAAGCCTAAGATTAGAACGTTTCTCACACTATTGTTTTATGCACCAAGTATCTCAGCAAATGCGTATATGATTTGGACTGTCATGTTCAGCGGAGATGCGTATGGATACATTAACGGGATCTTGCTGTACTGGGGAATTATTGACAAACCAGTCCAGTGGCTGGTGGATCCACGCTGGATGATGCCAATTGTAATTATGGTTACGTTGTGGATGAGTCTAGGTGTGAGTTTCTTAACTTTCATAGCTGGACTGCAGGGTATCGATGATACGTACTACGAAGCGGGCGTAATCGATGGAGTCCGGAATCGCTGGCAAGAACTCTGGTATATTACACTGCCTTTGATGAAAAACCATCTCATGTTTGGGGCCATCATCAGTATAACGAACTCTTTTGCCGCAGCTGGACAGCTGCAGGCTCTAACAGGTTCAACACCTACGGATTGGGCTACATGGACTATTATGCAGCATATAAACGACTACGGCTATGTCCGTTATGAGATGGGTTACGCTTCGGCTATGGCAGTCTTACTGTTTATTACAATGGTTTTGGTTCAGCAGCTAGTACAAAGGCTTCTAGCTAAGTTAGGATAGGAGGGGAGGAGCGAAATGGGTCTCAGAATTAGTAACAGACGCTTAGCACGATCCACTGGTGGTAATGTGGCAATTTTTCTCTTCTTGGCTGTGGGTGCTTTATTTATGGCTCTGCCGATGATATATGCTATCAGCCAGGCTTTTAAACCCCTAAATGAGCTGTTTATTTTCCCACCACAGTTTTTCCCTCGCCATCCCACCTTGGACAACTTTAGCGATTTGTTTATCTTGATGGCACAGAGCTGGGTTCCTATTACCCGGTACTTGTTCAATTCGTTGTTTATTGTAGTGATGGGTACAGCAGGTAACGTTATCTTTGGCTCGTTATGCGCCTATGCTCTAGCGAAACATGATTTTCCCGGAAAGGCACTCATTAATTCGTTGATTTTGCTGTCCCTAATGTTTGCTGGTTCCGTATTGGTGATCCCCCGTTATCTGACCATGTCGTATCTAAATTGGATTAACACCTATTCAGCTCTCATTGTTCCAGCTTGGTCAGCAACGTTAGGTGTTTACCTCATGCGCAACTTCATAGATCACATGGTTCACGATTCATTATTGGAGGCGGCCCGCATTGATGGAGCGAGCGAATTTTACATCTACTGGCGGGTTGTAATGCCCATTGTAAAACCGGCATGGCTGACTTTGATTATTCTCAGTTTCCAACAGCTCTGGGGTGATCAAGGGTCCATGTTCCTGTATGCTGAGGAGCTGAAGCCACTACCATACGCTCTCAGTCAAATTATTGGTGGTGGTGTAGGCCGAGCGGGTGTAGCAGCAGCCGTCTCTGTCATCTTAATGATTATCCCGATTACTGTGTTCATTATTAACCAATCTCAAATTGTGCAGACAATGGGAACTTCCGGTATTACTGGAGAATAAAATAGGAATGGATTCACATCTGTAGTGCTCCCCGAGTTACGCCCTTCTGCATATTCTAAAGGAGTAGTAGAAATCAGAAGGGAGGGGGGCACTGTGCCTATTTACCATACTGTTGTTGCAGGTGATACCCTGTGGTCTATTGCAGGTTTGTATGGGACGACGGTGGATCAGCTTCGAGCGTTAAATGGTTTCACATCCGATCTTATTTACGTGGGTCAAGTGTTGGAAATTCCTGAAGAAGAGGCGGCTGATTCAGCAGATATTGAACCCAGTACTCCCATACTGCCATCGATTGAAGGAGGATTTGTCTTACCAGAAGGGATTTACACAAAACAGGATCTGGATGACATCAATCTGCTGGCCCGTCTAGTGTTTGCAGAAGCTCGGGGTGAACCATATGAAGGTCAGATTGCTGTAGCAGCCGTACTGCTTAATCGAGTGCGCCATCCAGAATTCCCGAAAAGTATTTCAGCGGCAGTATTCCAACCATATCAATTTGAGGTAGTTTCTAATGGCACAATTTACCAGACCCCAAACAACCTTGCTTATCAGGCAGTTCTAGAAGCTCAAGGAGGCAATGACCCTGCAAACGGGGCTTTGTTTTTCTGGAATCCTCGAAAAGTTCCTGCGTCAAGTTGGGTTTGGACTCGAACTGTAACAAAGCAGATCGGTAATCATGTTTTTGCGTAAGAAATAGATCAAAAAAACAGCCCCTCATATGAAGGGGCTGTTTCGTAATAAACTCTAGTTACCTGCGAGCCGTTTGTACATCTCGTAGCGGCGTCTTACATCTGCTTCAGCCTGTTCGTAAAGGGCTTCTGCTTCGTCAGGGAACTGACGAGCCAGTCTTGAGTAACGTACCTGAGATGTTAAGAAGCTGCGGAACTTCTCGTAATCTGGTTCTTTAGAATCAAGGATAAATGGATTCTTTCCTTCTGCTTCCAGTCTAGGATCGAACCGGTACAATGTCCAGTAACCGACTTCAACAGCTTGTTTGCTTTCTTCCACACTCATGCTCATGTTAATACCGTGGTTAATGCATGGAGCATAAGCAATAATGAGGGATGGTCCATCATAGCTCTCAGCTTCAATCATTGCCTTGAGAAGCTGATTGCGGTTAGCCCCCATGGAAACAGCTGCTACATAAACGTACCCATAAGACATGGTCATCAGACCAAGATCCTTCTTGCGTGTCCGCTTACCAGCTGTAGCAAACTTGGCAACGGCGCCAGTCGGTGTAGCCTTAGAAGCCTGACCACCAGTATTGGAGTAGACCTCTGTATCAAGGACTAGAACATTAACGTCAGCGCCTGATGCTAAGACGTGATCTAATCCACCATAGCCAATGTCATAAGCCCAACCGTCTCCACCAATAATCCAGATTGATTTCTTGACGAGGATATCAACATTGTCAAGGAGTGTTTCTAGGACATCCTTGAGATCACCAGATGCTTTTTCAATTGCATTTGGCAGCAGAGCTTTGATTTTGTCAGCAGCTTCGCGTGTAGCAGCTGCATCGTTTGGCTGATCAATCCACAGTTTAAGAGCATCTTTGAGCTCTTGAGGAATATCCGTATCTAGGAGAGAGGCCATCATATTGCCAAGTCCCGTTCTACGAGCCTCCTGTGCTAGATTCATACCAAAGCCGAATTCTGCATTATCCTCAAAGAGGGAGTTGGCCCACGTTGGACCATGTCCTAACTTATTAAAGGTATACGGACAGGTAGGTGCACTGCCGCCGTAAATGGATGAGCAGCCAGTAGCATTTGCGATCATCATTCGATCACCAAAGAGCTGGGTAGCCAGTTTAATATAAGCTGTTTCACCACAACCAGCACAAGCACCAGAGAACTCAAATAGTGGCTGTTTGAATTGGCTGGCTTTTACATTGGTTGGTTCAATATGTGCTGCTCTGTCGGGCAGTTCCATTGCGAACGTCCAGTTTTCATGCTCCACTTCTGCATGGTCTACTAAGGGTTCCATAACCAAAGCTTTTTCCTTAGCAGGGCAGACTTGGGCACAGTTGCCACAGCCAGTACAATCCAATGGAGAAATCTGGATTCGGTACTGGAGTCCTTTGACATCTCTGCCAACAGCTGACAAGGTTTCGAATGATTCTGGCGCATCTTCTAGATCTTCTTCTGTCGCCAAGAAAGGTCGAATTACAGCATGTGGACAAACAAAGGAGCACTGGTTACATTGGATACAGTTCTCAGGAATCCATTTTGGAACTGTAATAGCAACACCGCGTTTCTCGTATTGTGTGGTACCAGTAGGCGTAGTTCCATCAGCGTTGAAAGCACTGACTGGTAGATCGTCACCCTTCAATGCCTGAACTGGGCGGACGATTTCGTCCACGTAAGGCGTAGCTGGCTCTACGGCTGCAGCTGCTTCCGTAGCATTAGACCAGCTGGCTGGATACTTAATCTCTACCAAGTGATCGGTTGCGCTGTCTACGGCAGCGTAGTTCATGTTAACAACTTTTTCGCCTTTACTACCATATGACTTAAGGATAGCTTCCTTGATATATTTAAATGCGTCATCTGCAGGGATAACATTGGCGATCTTAAAGAACGCGGCCTGCAGGATGGTGTTAATGCGGCCACCGAGGCCAATCTCCCCAGCAATCTTTACTGCATCAATATTGTAGAAGCGAAGCTTCTTGTCAGCAATGGTCTTCTTGAGAGATGCGGGCAGTTCTGTTTCCATTTCCTCCAAAGTCCATGGAGAGTTCAGTAGGAAAACACCGCCCTCCTTAATTCCGTCTAGTAAATCATACCGTTTAACATAAGACGGGTTATGGCAGGCAACAAGATTTGGTTCGTTTACCAAATAAGGTGCCTTAATTGGAGTCTTACCAAAACGCAAGTGGGAAATGGTAATTCCACCAGACTTCTTCGAGTCATAAACAAAGTAACCTTGGGCATACATGTCTGTATGATCACCAATAATCTTAATACTGTTCTTGTTCGCGCCAACAGTACCATCAGACCCTAGACCAAAGAACTTTGCTCCAAACAAGTCTTCAGGTGCAATGTCTAGTGTTTCTTTGATCTCCAAAGATGTATGGGTTACATCATCATTGATCCCAACGGTAAAGTGATTCTTTGGATTCTCGCTGCCCAAATTGTCTACGATAGCTTTTACCATGGATGGTGTAAACTCTTTAGAACTCAGACCATAGCGTCCACCAATTGTAAGGATGCTGCCTCTGCCATTTTCTGCAAGTACAGTTTGAACGTCTTGGTACAAGGGTTCTCCTAAAGCACCAGGTTCTTTTGTTCGATCTAAAACAGCAATTCGTTTAACAGTCTCAGGCAGCACTTCTAAGAAATGCTTTGCAGAGAACGGACGATAGAGTCGAACTTTCAATAAACCAAGTTTAGCACCTTGCTCATTTAAGTACTTGATGGTTTCTTCAATAGTATCACAGCTTGAACCCATGGAGATAAGTACCTTGTCTGCATCAGGTGCGCCATAGTAATCAAATGGTTTATAAGACCGACCTGTTAACTCTCCAACTTGTTTCATAATATCTGCTACTATGTCAGGCACAGCTAAATAGTAAGGATTGGATGCTTCGCGATTCTGGAAATAGATATCAGGGTTCTGCGCACTTCCTCGCAATTCAGGGCGCTCTGGATTCATGCTTCGTGCACGGAAAGCTGCAATAGCTTCCTTATCCATTAGTTTTTCCATTTCGTCGTAGTCAATAACATCAATCTTTTGAATCTCATGAGATGTTCTGAACCCATCAAAGAAATGGACAAATGGAACACGACTCTTAATTGCCGCCAAGTGGGTAACTAATGCCAGATCCATGACTTCCTGGACAGATCCGGAGGCGAGCATAGCAAAACCAGTTTGTCTAGCTGCCATTACGTCGGAATGATCTCCGAAGATAGATAAGGCGTGGGCAGCTACTGTTCGAGCTGAAACATGAAAGACAGCTGGCAAAAGCTCTCCAGCAATTTTGTACATGTTTGGAATCATTAACAACAGACCTTGTGATGCTGTAAAGGTTGTTGTCAAGGCTCCGCTAACAAGCGAACCATGAACAGCTCCCGCGGCCCCCGCTTCGGACTGCAGTTCAGCAACTCGAACCGGTTGACCAAATAAGTTCTTTTTCCCATGGGCTGCCCATGCATCACAGTGCTCACCCATGTCGGACGATGGAGTAATGGGGTAAATCGCTGCTACGTCACTAAATGCATATGCAACGTGTGCTGCAGCGGTGTTACCATCAATAGTCATCCTGCGCATAAATAAACTACTCCCCCTTAGAATTATATTGAAAGTAAAGCCTATAGGCACAAAAATGCTCCTTACAAGCAGCGTCCATAATGTGCCGATGCTCACAAGGATAGGCATTTTTCTCAGTATAACTTCACTTCGCCATTGGGAAATAAATCCCTTCCTCATTATATACGTTAAATCGGCTTGAGGTCAAATAGAACCTTACTTTCAAAATAGGGGTAAAAATAGATGGGTAATCTGGGTTATGATGATGCAGATTATAATACCCAGTACGGTAGGAATCACTGCCGATAAGGCAGTCCATTTCCAGCTGCCAGTTTCCTTATGAATTGTGAGGAGAGTGGTCCCACAAGGAAAGTGGAGCAGGGAGAAGATGATAAAGTTTACTGCTGTAAGCCAAGTCCATCCGTTGGCTGTAAGAAGTTCACGTATTGCGTCGAGGCTTTCTAGTTCCAGCATGGCTCCAGCAGATAAATAACTCATCAGCATAATTGGTATGACTATTTCATTGGCCGGCAGTCCAAGGATAAAAGCCAGCAGAATCACACCATCCAGCCCCATTATTTTTCCAAAGGGGTCCAGTCTCGTCGATAGATGAGTGATTAAGGACAGCTGGTTAATTTTGATATTGGCTAAAAGCCAGGTGAGGGCCCCTGCAGGAGCAGCCACTATGACGGCTCTTGTGAGAACGAAAATGGTGCGATCAAAGAATGAACGGACAATGACCTTACCCACTTGCGGTTTGCGGTAGGGTGGTAACTCTAAAATAAAGAAGGATGGTTCACCCTGTAAAATCGTGTTTGTGAGTCCCCAGGAGACGAGAAATGTGGCTAGAATACCTATAAGTACCCCAGCCAGGACAATGACCGCTCCCATAACCGTCTGGTAGGCAGAGCGAATGGTAAGACTCGAAACAATGGTAGCCATAGTGATTAGAATAGGAAATCTGCCGTTGCAGGGTACAAAATTGTTAGTTACAATAGCGACCAACCGTTCACGGGGGGAATCAATAATTCTAGCTGCAATGACCCCAGCTGCGTTACATCCAAACCCCATTGCCATCGTAAGGGCTTGTTTGCCATGGGCTCCCACTCGTTGAAACATATGATCAAGGTTAAATGCTATGCGGGGAAGATACCCTAAGTCCTCTAAAAGAGTGAAAATAGGGAAGAAGATGGCCATGGGAGGAAGCATTACTGACACCACCCAGGCCAATGCTCGATACATTCCTAGAACCAGCAATCCGTGGAGCCAGGATGGGCTGTTTATAAAACTAAAAAAAGCTGTCAGGTGATCTTCGATCATAAATAAGAATCGAGCCAGAAACTCTGAAGGGGCGTTGGCTCCTGTTATAGTAATCCAGAAAACCACACAGAGAAGAGCCAGCATCAAAGGAAAACCAAGAGCGCGTGAAGTGACGATATTGTCAATGCGGTTAGTCCACGTCTCTTTTTGCTGAATCGGTGTCTTTACGACTTTATTGGTGATAGTCTCAGCTTTGGCGTAGATTGCTTCCACAATGGAATCAGTAATAGGGCTGTCCATTTTCATATTTTAACCTCCATTTCTTCAAGGATAGAGGAGTCGCCATCGATGAGACGCAGTGCAATCCATCGTTTGTTGTACACAGGAGGGAGAGTTTCAAGCCGAGGCAAGATCTCAGCTATTTTTTCTTCCACCATGGGATTGTAACGAAGGCGGACTGGTTGGGGGGTGAGTTTACCAGAGGATACTAGGTGGATGGCTTCTTTGAGTTCAGCCAAACCTTGTTTAGATCGAGCAGTAGTAGGTATTACTGGTACGCCTAATTCCTGTTCTAATGTAGGTACATCAATAAATACCCTATGGCGGCGGGCTTCATCCATAAGGTTTAGACAGACAATCACATGATTTGTAATCTCGGTCACCTGCAGCACTAGATTGAGATTCCTTTCTAGACAGGTTGCATCTACCACTATAACTGTCGCGGCAGGATGTTCAAAGCAGATGAAGTTTCGGGCCACTTGCTCTTCTGGTGAATTGGCCAATAGGGAATAAGTGCCAGGTAAGTCCACAAGGACAAAGTCCTGACCTTTGTATTTGAAATGTCCTCTCGCTTGGACTACTGTTTTGCCGGGCCAGTTTCCTGTATGCTGCCGCAGACCGGTGAGGCCGTTAAAAACCGTACTCTTGCCTGTGTTGGGATTGCCAGCTAGAGCCACCACATAACTATGTCCTTGTTTACCGTCCATTCTCTCACCTCCTATGGATGGTCCTAATTAGTACTTGGTTGGCCGTATTAGAGCGGAAGGCAATTACAGAACCTCTGATTAAGTAGGCAGTAGGGTTTCCTGCGGGACTTGAACGGAGTGTTTTGACTATAGTCCCTGGAACAAGCCCCAGATCAAGCATCCGTCGACGGATTGGACCTTCTGCGGTAATACAAAGTACAACACCTAACTTTCCAGCAGGCAGTTGATTAAGTGTCATGTGGCTTTTCCTTTCTAAGACGACGTTCTTCTACTAGACTATGAAGTCAACACAGATTGGTGCTGTGAATTGTTAAAGGAGGATTCTGTTTCATAACGAAAGAATACTAACACAATGCGAAACGAGGTGAAAAAATTGTCTACATTTACTAATCCCGTTCTGCCTGGTTTTTACCCAGACCCTTCCATATGTCGGGTAGGAGAAGATTATTACCTAGTTACATCTTCCTTTGCTTATTTTCCTGGTGTGCCAATTTTTCACAGCAGAGATTTGGTTCATTGGAAGCAGATTGGGCATGTTCTTCAACGAGTTAGTCAGCTGGACCTAGATGGGTTAGAGCATTCTCAAGGAATCTTTGCTCCTACCCTTCGTTACTATGGGGGTTTGTTTTACTTGATTACAACCAACGTAGGTAAGGGAGGGAACTTTGTGGTCACGGCTGAGGACCCTGCTGGACCTTGGTCTGATCCATATTGGCTGCCAAATGCCCCCGGCATTGATCCTTCTTTGTTCTTTGATGATGATGGCCAGGCTTATTACTGTGGAACGCGGCCCGCTCCTGAAGGGGAGAAGTACAGCGGCAATTGGGAAATCTATTTACAGAAATTCGATACAGAAACTCTGTCCTTAGTTGGTGAAACATATCCACTTTGGCGTGGCGCACTGAAGGATGCTATTTGGCCTGAGGCTCCTCATATTTATAAAAAGGATGGTTGGTACTATCTGTTGATTGCTGAAGGGGGAACGGGTCATCACCATGCAGTAACTATTGCTCGAAGTCAGGACATTACAGGTCCTTATGTGGGAAATCCAGCAAACCCGATCTTGACTCATCGCCATTTGGGTCGTGATTATCCCATTGTTAATACTGGTCACGCCGACTTGGTAGAAACTCAAAATGGGGAGTGGTGGATGGTTCTCTTGGCTTCTCGTCCTTCAGGCGGATATTATCGTAATCTCGGTCGGGAGACATTCCTAGTTCCAGTGGTGTGGGAAGATGGATGGCCTATTGTCAGTCCTGGAACTGGTAAAGTGGAGTGGAATTACCCTGTGCCTGATTTACCACAAGGAAGTCCAGAACCTATGCCGCACAGAGATGACTTTAATGATAAAGAGTTAGGGTTTGTTTGGAACTTTATTCGGACTCCGAGGGAAAAGTTCTGGAGTCTGACCGAACGACCAGACTACCTTCGGATTCAACTAAAGCCCGAGACCATTGATGAACAAAAAAATCCTGCTTTCATCGGCCGACGACAGCAGCATCATGACTTTACAGCTACAACGGTTCTAGAATTTGAACCGGCAGGGTCTCATGAAGAGGCAGGTCTTGTCCTAATCCAAAACAACAAGTACTACTACCGCTTCGTTGTTACGAGACTGAATGATGAGAAAGTTGTTCAACTCGTTCGGTGTGTGAATGGGAAGAAAGAGACACTTGCTGTAAAAACATTAGAATACAAAAGGGTGTATCTCCAGGTAGTCGCTTGTGGACAGGACTATAGTTTCTATTTTGGACCGGATCAAAAGGCTGATGAAGTACTTTTTGAAAAGGCCGATGGACGAATTCTGAGCACAGATGCAGCTGGTGGTTTTGTCGGAACTTACATTGGTTTGTATGCTACCAGCACTGGACAAACTAGCACCAACTACGTGGACTTTGATTGGTTTCAATACACTGGGGAGAGTTGATTGAATGAACTTGGAGCAGATAAGGGGACTTGCTTTCAAACACCTTGGCAAGCGTAAATCACATCTTTATCGAGAACCGGGATTTATTTATTACCATGGGCAGCGGGTGGGAGAGATTGCATTACAGCTGAGAAAGAGAATTCTCCCACATCAACCTGAATTCGATGATGTTATATTGGTTGCGTCATGGTTTCACGATCTTGGTAAGGGGATAGAGCCCCATTGGGAGTACGGTGCTCTGCTGGCCCGTGAAATACTAGCGGCGTATTGTGAAGCAGATGACTTAGAGCGGATTGTGGAGATTATTGGCAGTCACACCCTTCGCAAACAAGGGGAATCTTACCCCGATTATGTTAAGCTTGTTCAGGATGCAGATATTCTTGACCATTTTGGTACTGTTGAAATCTGGATGAATTTTCTGCACAACGCATATTCAAAGGGGACAATGCTAGATTCAGTGAGGTTCTATCAGGAAGAGTACAGCCATCACGCCCAGACAGTGCGTGAACTGCTTAATTACTCCGAATCCATCGAAGTGTTTGATGAGAAGGATCGATTTGTACGAGAGTTTGCTGAACGGTTGAAGATTGAAGCAGAAGGCGGCTTAATGGTATGAAAAAAGGAGAGAACGATGATTCGCTCTCTCCTTAATTATTTCCTTTTATCGCGGTAGTTCTACCGTTTCGCCTGTAATAGTTAGTCTTGCTGATAGAGGAGTTTTCCCTGTTAGACGCTGGCTTAGGGCATCGGGTTGACTGCCACCAACGAAGATCTCTAAGACTCCTGGTTCTACCAAGCATCGACCATCATCATCAAAGACAGCCATTTGACGTGGGGAGAGTGTCAGCTCTACAGTCTGTTTCTCTTTCCCTTTCAGGTGGATTCTCTTGAACCCTTGTAATCCGAAAATAGGAGTGGAGACAGAAGCGTCAATGTGTTTGACGTATAACTGGACAACTTCATCTCCATCTCGGTCAGAAACGTTTTCTACATCAACACTTACTACAACTTCGTCTCCGGCTGCAATAGATGTCTTGGATAAGGTAAGGCTGCTGTAATTGAATTCGCTATAGCTTAGACCATATCCAAAAGGATACAGCGGTTCTTCCGTCATATAGCGGTACGTTCTACCTTCCATATCATAGTTGGTGAATTCAGGAAGTTGATCCAAGGATTTCACATACGTTACAGGTAGGCGACCGGCAGGATTATAGTCACCGAAAATAATGTCCGCAAGGGCATTACCACCCTCTTCACCTGGGTACCAGGCTTGGATAATGGCAGGTATGTTGTCCTGTGCCCAGTTTATAGCAATAGGGCTGCCGCTGAACAGTACTAGAACAACAGGCTTACCAGTTGCGTGGACAGCCTTTATTAACTCTTTCTGCATACCTGGAAGGTCGAGGGTGAGTTTGTCACCACCGCCGTCTGAGTTGGCTGCTTCACCTTCTTCTCCTTCAAGAGCTGGGGAGATACCCATGCACATTATGACTGCATCTGCCCGTTCCACCATAGACAGAGCTTCAGAGAATCCAAAGGTAGGACTGCTGCCCCAATAACCTGGTTCGGTAGTGGTTAGGTCACAGCCTTCAGCATACAGGACCTTTGTATTTGGTTCAACTTTATTTCGAATACCTTCTAATGCTGTTACCAGCTTGGTTGATGTTCCATAGTAGTTGCCTAACAGAACGTTTTGGGCTGCAGCATTAGGTCCGATTACAGCAATAGATTTGAGGTCTTTACTTAAGGGCAGTAGATTGTCCTCGTTTTTCAGCAGAACCATGGATTGACGAGCCATTTCTCTCGCCTTAGCCCGATGCTCTGGTGATGCTACAATCTCATATGGAATCTGGGTATAGGGTACTTCCTCTTCTGGATCAAACATTCCCAGTCGGAATTTTGTCTGGAGCAGACGACTAAGAGCTTGGTCAATAGTCTCTTCGTCAATAAGTCCCTGCTCTACAGCTTTATTCAGGCTTGGGAACACTCGACCGCAGTTTAGATCGCACCCATTGTTTACAGCTAATGCTGCCGATTCTTCCGGAGTCTCTGTTACCTTGTGATACGTATGAATATCATAAATCGCACCGCAGTCAGATACAACATGTCCATCAAAGCCCCACTGGTCTCGTAATATTTCTTGGAGCAGTGTGGGACTAGCACAGCAAGGCTCGCCATTGGTGCGGTTATATGCACCCATTACAGCTTCTACCTTGGCTTCCTTTACTAGTGCTCTGAAAGCAGGTAAATACGTTTCATACATATCCTTCCGACTAGCTTTAGCATCAAAGCTGTGGCGGAGGCTCTCCGGTCCGCTGTGTACTGCAAAGTGTTTAGCACAAGCAGCAACTTTAAGGTACTTAGGATCATCACCCTGCAGACCTCGAACAAATGCAACACCTAATTGACCTGTTAAGTATGGGTCTTCTCCATAGGTTTCCTGTCCCCGACCCCAACGGGGATCGCGGAAGATGTTGATTGTAGGGGTCCAAAACGTTAGTCCCTTGTAGATCTCCCGATCGTCATAGCGGACGAATTCATGGTGTTTTGCACGGGCTTCATCTCCAATAATGCTGGCCACTTCCTGCAGCAGTTCTACGTTGAATGATGCAGCCATTCCTATTGCTTGAGGAAAAACGGTAGCAATTCCCGCCCTACCCACCCCATGTAAACACTCATTCCACCAGTTATACTCATGAATTCCTAGACGAGGAATAGCGGACGAGTTATAGATCATTTGGGATATTTTCTCCTCCAGCGTTAGGCGGGAGATGAGATCCCCAATCCGCTCCTCCATTGGCTTGTCCGGCTGTCGAAAAACTTCGACCAATGTTCACACTCCTTTCACGATGTTTACTATTTTACATGATTATATCATATTACAGAGATAATACAAACCTGAGCAAGACATATTTTCCAGGTCAAAAGAAGGAAGTTCGCATATTGTTTAGAACTATTTTACGAAACGTATTATTATTAACGTAGTAAAGGGTGAATGCTTTGAAATTTACTGATGGAAACTGGCTGCTGTTGGATGGTGTTACAGTTCAGTCTCCCATGCAGCTTTACAGCTCTGTTGTTGGAGAAGATCATGTCTTGATGTATGCCCCAACTCGCTGGATTCACCATCGAGGTGCTACTCTTGATGGGGCTCTGCTTACGGTAAAGTTGTTCAGCCCTTTACCTGATGTGTTAGGGGTGCGGATTTATCACCATCGAGGTAAACAAGAAAAGGGTCCCCGTTTTGAGTTATGTCAAGCATCAGATGTGCCAATCACGATTCATGATGCTGAAGACGAGCTGCGCTTTACTACAGGTAATCTCCGAGCAGAAATTAAGAAGGATGCTCCTTGGGAAATGAAGTTCTATGATGGAGAGCGACTGCTGACAGAGAGTGCCCATCGTGCGACTGGTTATATAGAAGTCGAGGGGAAGGGGACTTTTCTGCGGGAACAGCTCTCCCTAGGTGTAGGTGAGTGTGTGTATGGTTTGGGAGAACGCTTTACGCCCTTTGTAAAGAATGGACAGACGGTAGATATTTGGAACAGAGATGGTGGAACAGGCAGTGACCAAGCATACAAAAACGTTCCGTTCTATATTACTAACCGTGGTTATGGTGTCTTTGTAAATCATCCTGAAGAAGTCTCTTTTGAAATAGCCACAGAACGTGTTTCGCGAGTCCAGTTCAGCGTACCTGGGGAGTATATTGAGTACTTTATTATAAACGGACCTACTCCTAAAGATGTGCTGCGGCGTTATACAGATCTTACAGGAAAACCAGCCCTACCTCCAGCTTGGTCCTTTGGTTTATGGTTAAGTACGTCATTCACAACAGATTATGACGAAAAGACAGTAGCAAACTTTATTGATGGTATGGCTGAGCGGGATATTCCACTCCATGTTTTTCACTTTGACTGTTTCTGGATGAAAGAGTTTCACTGGTGTGATTTCCAATGGGATGACCGTGTTTTTCCTGATCCTGTCAACATGATTAAACGGTTAAAGGAACGGGGTCTAAAGATCTGTGTTTGGATTAATCCTTATATTGCACAGCAATCTGTCCTTTTCCAGGAGGGCTTGGAGAATGGTTATTTTCTCAAACGCCCAAATGGTGATGTGTGGCAGTGGGATAAATGGCAGGCGGGTATGGCTATTGTAGACTTCACCAATCCTGCTGCTTGTAAATGGTACGGTGATAAGCTTCGTGAGCTGTTGAATATGGGTGTAGACGCTTTTAAGACCGATTTTGGGGAGCGGATCCCCCTCGATGTGGCTTACTATGATGGTTCTGATCCGGCTAAGATGCACAACTACTATTCGTACCTTTACAACAGGGTTGTCTTTGATGTTTTGAAAGAGGAAAAAGGTCAGGGGGAAGCAGTGGTTTTTGCTCGATCGGCTACTGCAGGGAGTCAGAAGTTTCCTGTTCATTGGGGCGGTGACTGTGCTGCCACTTATGAATCAATGGCCGAGAGTCTGCGGGGCGGTCTCTCTTTATGTCTGTCAGGGTTTGGATACTGGAGCCATGATATAGGTGGTTTTGAAGCCACAGCAACTCCAGCACTTTACAAACGGTGGATTGGGTTTGGTTTGCTTAGCTCTCACAGTCGCTTACACGGTAATGTATCTTATCGTGTGCCGTGGCTCTTTGACGAGGAGTCAGTGGATGTTATGCGCCACTTTACTAAGCTGAAGTGCAGCCTAATGCCTTATTTATATGGTGCTGCCTTACAAGCTTCCCAAGAAGGCATCCCTATGATGCGGGCCATGTTTTTAGAATTCCCTCATGACCCTGGATGTGACTACCTCGACCGTCAATATATGTTTGGAGACTCTCTATTAGCAGCTCCTGTATTTAACGATGAAGGGCATGTAGATTATTATCTACCCGATGGGATCTGGACACATTTCTTAACAGGTCAAGAGGTAGAAGGGAATCGTTGGGTGAGGGAAACTCACGACTTTATGAGTCTTCCACTGCTGGCTCGTCCTAATTCGTTAATCGCTGTAGGAAATAAGGATACTTTAGTTGATTATGATTACGCAGACGATGTAACGCTTCATGCATTCCGTATTGAACCAGGTTGTAGAGCTCAAACTACGGTCTTTTCCACTTCTGGTCAGCCAGAATTGTCTGTCACCATTGCTCGAGAGGCGAATACTCTTACTGCTACAGCTGAAGGTAAAGGCAAACCATGGTCCCTTTATCTACGAGGAGTTGATGCAGTCAGTAAGGTATCTGGAGGAGAGGTAGTGAGAGAAGAATTGGGCATAAGAATAAGACCTATAGAATTCATGGGTAAAATGACGATTGAACTATGAAAGACAAATATCCATTTCAAGATGTGAATCTGTCGTTAGAGAAACGATTAAGTGATCTGGTTTCCCGCCTGACTGTAGAGGAAAAGGTAGGTTTAATACCCACACAGCAAAGGGGTATTCCTAGGCTGGGGATTAGAGATTATAGTGTGGGGGGAGAAGGAGCTCATGGTCTTGTCATGCGCGATGGTTCTCCCACTACGGTGTTTCCCCAAACAATCGGTTTGGCCTGCAGTTGGAATCCTGCTCTTCTCCAGAAAGTTGGGGCAGTTGTGGGAAAAGAAGCTCGTGCATACTATAAGGCCCGCGGGGAGGTGGGAGGCCTGACTTTGTGGGCTCCCACAGTTGACCTCCTCCGGGATCCTCGGTGGGGCCGAACAGAAGAGGCTTATGGGGAAGATCCTTATTTGACTTCAACACTGGCTGTTGGTTTCGTTCAAGGGATGCAGGGAACAGATCCGTTCTACCTTCAAGTTGGCGCAGCTTTGAAACACTTCTTTGCCAATAACAACGAAACAGATCGCTGTTCGTGCTCTGTCAGCGTCGATCCTAGAAATATGTATGAATACTATCTCCAGGCATACCGACCCATTGTGGAAAAGGGGAAAGTGTGCTGTATTATGACAGCTTATAACAGTATTAATGGTGTTCCTGCCAATCTAAATGATGATGTTGAGGATGTTGTTAAGAAAGAGTGGGGCTTACCAGGCTTTGTTGTATCTGATGCATGGGATTTTAGTCAGATCGTTACTCATCATCAATACACTGATTCGTATAGCTGGGCTCTTGCTCAAACAATTAAGAGCGGTGTAGATTGTATACCAGATGAACCTGATTTAGTGATGGAGGCGGCTCATCAAGCACTAGAGGAAGGTTTACTGAGCCAGGATGATTTGGATAAGGCAGTAAGAAACATCCTTCGTATTCGGATGCGTCTAGGACAGTTTGATGCAGAAGAACGAAATCCTTATGGCCAGATTGATCAAGATGCTGTCTGTTTACCAGAGCATGGCGAGTTAGCCCTGCAGGCACAGCGAGAGTCCATTGTACTGTTGAAGAACAGGGATAGCACCTTGCCTCTAAACAAAGATGCTGTTTCGAAGATAGCCGTAATCGGGCCCCTGGCCCATGCAGTTCATCAAGATTGGTATACAGGATATGCACCCTATACCGTATCTATCTTGGATGGAATTAAGGGAAAATTAGGGGCGGGTAGAGTGATCTATGCTAGTGGGCTAGATACTGTTGCACTAAAGTCCCTTAAAAATGGCAAGTACGTTGCTCCTGATACGGATGGAGTATTACGAGCGGACCAGACTCATCGCACGGAGAAGACCTTTTTTGAACACACAGATTGGGGTTGGGGAAACCATACCATCCGGTCATTAACTGGGGGAAAATACGTTACCACAGGGGAAAAGTTGATGGCCGCTGCTGACAATGTGTATGGCTGGTTTGTGAAGGAGCTTTACGATTTTGTGCCTACTTCTGAAGGTATTGTCATGGAAACGTGGGATGATCACCGGGTAGTAATAGAAGAAGGGAACGATGAGTTGAAGGTATCTTCCCATAAGAATGAAAAAGGCAGCTGTTTTGGGCTAGAGGTTGTTGAAAACGGAATCGTTGAGGCGGTTAGAACTGCCCAATCTGGGGACGTGGCTCTAGTATGTGTAGGCAGCCATCCACTAATTAATGGTAAAGAAGAAGTGGATCGTCCTGATATTACCCTCTCTCCTTATCAGCACAAACTGATCCAGGCGGTTTTTGATGCCAATCCGAACACAGTGGTTGTCGTTGTGGCAAGTTATCCTATCGCTCTTAACTGGGAGGAGCTTCATATTCCAGCCATGATTTATACTGCAAATTGCTGTCAGGAACTGGGAAATGGTGTGGCCGATGTATTGTTCGGGGATTACAATCCTGCTGGACGTTTGAATATGACGTGGCCTCGATCTGTAGAGCAGCTTCCACCTCTCATGGATTATGATGTCATAAGGGGCGGACGAACCTATATGTACTTTAGGGGAAGTGCCCTTTATCCCTTTGGACACGGCTTAAGCTACACTCAGTTTAAATATGAAGACCTTTCTATAAATAAGGATCGTCTGGATGGGGAAGAAGCACTTCTCGTTAGGACAAAAATCAGCAATATTGGAGATACAGCAGGAGATGAGGTGGTCCAGCTGTACGGTTCTTCTATCCATTCAATCCTAATTCGTCCCAAGAAACAGCTGATGGGGTTTGAGAGAATATTCCTTGAACCGGGTGAATCTAAGGTAGTCGAGTTTGAGCTGGACACGGACAGGTTTGCTGTATGGGATGTAAATAGAGAACGATATGCTGTAGAGTCAGGTTTCTATCAAATCGGTGTTGGTGCATCTTCAGAAGACATTCGTCTTATAAAGACTTTTTGGGTGGACGGTGAAACGATTGGACCTCGTTCGCTTTCCAATAAGACGAAAGCGTATAACTACAATGATTATGAGTATCCCCATTTCTACTTGGATGAATGCAGAGCAGGGGGTAAAGCAGTAAGGCTGTCTGCTGATCGCGGCTGGTTAGGATATTACAGTGTTCTGTTACAGGAAATGGATGAGTTTGCGGCACTAGCAGCTAGTGAAAGAGGAGGCAGTATAGAACTGCGCCTCGATGGTCCCCAAGGGGAGTTGGTTGGGGTCTGTCATGTTCCTAAGACAGGAGGTCGTCAGGTTTGGCAGGAGGTTCGAACTGAACTCAAACCTGCTGTTGGGATACGAGATTTATATCTGATCCTTCATAATGATGTTAGTTTAGGATGGATTCAGATAAAGGAGATGGGTGTAAAACGTGAGTAGATTGTGGTATAAGCAGCCAGCTGCGTCGTGGGATGAAGCTTTACCTCTAGGCAATGGCAGTTTGGGAGCTGTAGTCTTTGGTCAGCCTGTTTGCGAACTGCTGCAGCTTAATCATGATACTCTTTGGACAGGTGGACCAAGAAACACAATCAACTCCCAGGGGAAGAACGCTTTACGGGAGATCCGCCGCTTAATTATGGAAGAGGAAGACTATACAGCTGCAGAAAAGCTATGTCACCATCTGCAGGGTCCTGATACAGCCAAATATCAGCCCTTAGGGGACTTACTCTTTAAACAGCACGGTCTTGGAAAAATCAGAAACTATGAACGAGAACTGAACCTAGAGAACGCCATCCTAACTGTTTCGTTCCAAGTGGATGACGTAACGTATAAAAGGGAGTTTTTCATTTCCTATCCCCATCAAATATTGGTAGGACGATTTACTGCAGAAAGAGGGGGGAAGTTGAGCCCCGAATTAAATGGTGCATTCCACATGTCCAGCCAGCAGCATCATAAAGTCCAAATTGAAGACCAATGTATTACTCTGAAAGGTCAATGTTTGGGAGTCAATAGACAAGAAGAAGGGATGGGTTTCACTGTTCAACTGGGGATTCACTCCATTGTTGGTGAGTTAGAACCACTGCGTGATGGTTTGGGGGTTAGGAATGCGTCTGAGGTAGTGGTGATTCTATCGAGCGCCACTTCTTTTCGAGGCTTCGATCAACAGCCAAATCTGCCTGAAATGATGGTTACAGAACGATGTGAGAAACTGCTCGCTCTTGCCCAGACCATGAGCTATGAGCAGTTGCGGGAGATACATATTTCGGATTATGACAGACTTTATTCTAGAGTGCAAATTGACTTAGGAGTAGGTCGGGATGAACTGCCCACTGATGAGCGCTTGGCACAAGTGCAAAACGGTGCACATGATCATGGATTAATAGCACTGTATTTCCAGTATGGACGATATCTCCTTATTGCCAGCTCTCGCCAAGGAAGCCAACCTGCCAATCTGCAGGGCATTTGGAACAAGGAGCTTGATCCGCCGTGGCGATCTAATTACACGTTAAACATTAACGCTGAAATGAATTACTGGTTAGCTGAAAACTGCAGCCTTCCTGAATGCCACGAACCTTTATTCACTATGATTAGGGAAATAAGCGAGACTGGTTCGGAAGTCGCTCAGAAGCTGTATGGCTGCCGTGGGTGGGTTGCTTCACACAACACGGATATTTGGCGGTTAGCAACCCCTGTAAGCGGTGACCCAGTTTGGGCCATATGGCAGATGGGAGGAGTCTGGCTGTGCCAGCACTTATGGGAGCACTTTGCCTTTAGTGGTGATCGACAATTTCTGCGAAATACGGCCTATCCTTTGATGAAGGGCGCGGCCCAATTCTGCCTTGATTGGCTTGTTCCCCATCCATCGGGTTACTTAGTCACCTGTCCATCTACTTCACCGGAGAACAAATTCGTACTGCAGGAAGGAGTAACAGCGTCAGTCAGCATGAGTTCTACCATGGATATAATGCTTATTTGGGAGCTGTTCACTAACTGTATAGAAGCAAGCGCCATTTTGGATGTGGATAATGAGTTCCGAGAAGAACTAATGCGTACGAGAGATCAATTACCACCTCTTCAAATTGGCTCACAAGGTCAACTACTAGAGTGGTATAAAGAATTTGAAGAGGCTGAACCAGGTCATCGCCACATTTCTCATTTATATGGTTTTTATCCTGGTAGACGAATAACGGTGGACAACGACCCCCAGTTGGTGCAGGCCGTTCGCCGATCACTGGAGCTGCGGTTGAGTCATGGAAGCGGTCATACGGGGTGGAGCCGAGGGTGGATAATTAATGTATGGGCTCGTTTAAGGGAAGGGGATTTGGCTTATGAGAATCTTCATGCCCTATTAGCCCATTCCACCTTACCAAACTTATTTGATACCCATCCTCCGTTTCAAATTGACGGAAACTTTGGGGGGACAGCAGGCATTGCAGAGATGCTGCTTCAAAGTCATGCCGGCTATCTTCACCTGTTACCTGCCCTTCCCGGTAGGTGGGAGAACGGATTTGTTCGCGGCTTGCGGGCTCGAGGTGGGTATACAGTAGATATTTTCTGGAATGAAGGGCGTTTGGCAGAGGCAGTGATTACAGCAGCGCACAATGGAGAGTGTTTAGTTCGCTGGGAGGATCAGGAAATGTCTTGGCAGGGGAGGACCGGTGAAAAACTGGTTGTTCGGGGCAAGGTACAGTAAAAGGCGAAAGGGCCATTGGATAAGCCCAATAGCCCTTTCTATTGATTGTTGGGAGGAAATCGTTAGCAATTAAACACCTACACGTTGGTTGTCAATGGTAAGTTCAACATTTTCTGTTAATACATCGGCATAAGTATAAGAACGTCTTCTAACTGCATTGGTTTGATCTAACTTGACAACGAACAACTTTGGATATGTTTCCATTAGGACTCCTTCTGTTTCTAAAAACTTTTTCCGTCCTTTATTTGCTCGAATGAATACTTTCTTTCCTACATTAGCTTCTAGATGGTGTTTGATGTCCTCAATGGTTGTTGGTTTTTCAGCTGCCATGAATCTCAATCCCTTCTAGTATTATCTTATTCATAAGTCAGTTTTGAACTTTTCATATAGCAAACATCGTAAACTGTTTCTATTCCAGAATAGATCATGATTCGGTGCATGCGGGGATTTCCTGGTTTAGGATCAGGAAGCTTGAGCCCCACAAGCAGATAATTGCCTGGTTTCAAACCTGAGACAGTAAATGTCTTTTTCTCCCCATAAGCCAATTCACCCTCGAATGTCTGGAGAATTGTGTTGGGGTCGCATTCTCGAAAAAGTATAAATTTATACGATGCAGTGTTTGATTGGGGATTGTAATGTGTATTAAAAAAAGTTACAACCAGCGTACCGTGCTGTACTGTTGACATTTAGATCACCCCAGTTTCGCTAGACCTGAATAGATCTTAGACGGTTGAGTTCGCAGGCGCCCTGATTTTCTCGTCTTGGCTTGATGGCGTAAGACGCGGTCAGGTCTGGAGAGGAGCGCACTGCAGATTTGGCAGTACGTTTGACTCATACTGTTGAGCGTCAAGCATTTGCTGCAAACTTGCATCTCATCATCTCCTTTTTATTTATTTGTGCGTTAAAAATACAAAAAGCGTATGAACGACTTTCTCTAGTCGACACACGCTTGGCGTACTCCTACGAGGTTAGCTGACGGATTAGGGCACCCAAGTTGCCCCCCTTGGTGATGACACCAAGATTCACCCCAAAAAGATGGTTCCCCCGTTGTCACAAATAATGATATTCGGAGATTTGTAGCTCACACAAGAGCTTTGGAGCTAGTATAACACGAAATATTCAAAAAGTCAAGTTGTTAGGTAATGAATTTTTCTTG
>JAAYRO010000014.1 GCA_012518735.1 Bacillota bacterium | reverse complement strand
TAGGTGGACATACAGTTATTGTTGTCTATCAAGGGGGGTGGTAGGATAAGCTGATTGTGGCGGCGTTGGTTGGTTTCAACTTGATAAGGTAAGTACAACAAATACACGGAGGAATGACAAGTGAAAAAAAGAACGACACTACTATTATTAGTCCTTGTTTTTGGTATGTTCTTGACCACCAGTGCTGAAACCTGGGCTGCAGAACCAGTTACTATTAACTTTTGGCACTCAATGGGATCGGGAGTTAATGGTCAGGCTGTAAAAGATCTAGTCAAGCGTTTCAACGAAACGAATGGACAAGACATTACTGTGGTAGAAACCTATCAAGGAAATTACAATGACTGTTCAGCAAAATTAATGCAGTCAATCGCTGCTGGAACAAATCCTGAAGTTGCTATGCTGGATAGAGGATTGGTTCCTCAATACGCTCCTTATGGAGTCTTAGCCGATATGTTACCATTCGCTGAGCGTGATGGTTTCGACATTGATGACTTTGTTCCTGGCTTAATGGAGTTTTCATGGATTGACGGCGCATTGGTTTCTTTCCCATTCAACCGTTCCACTCCTGTATTATACTATAACAAGGCTGCTTTCGCTGAAGTTGGTTTAGATCCTGAGAGACCTCCCCAAACTTGGGATGAACTATTTGAATACGCTGGTAAATTAACAACTGTCGAAAACGGCGAGACAACTCGTTACGGATTCTCAATGGTTATTGATACTGGTTGGTTCCTGTGCGCCATGGTAGGTCAACAAGGCGGCAGAACAATTGATGAATCTGGTGAAAAAGTATTGTACATTGAAGATGGTACCGCTTTGAAAGCCTTAGAATTCTGGCGCAAACTAGCTGATTCTGGTTATTACAGAATTCCAGCGACAACTAGCGCAGGTACGGTCATGATGCAGGATTTCTACCAGGGTAAATTAGCCATGATGTATCAAAGTACTGGAAATATGAGCGGTATTCTAAAGAATACTGAGGGAATGGGAGCCTTTGATGTTGGAGTAGCGTTTCTAGCTGGTGAAAAACAGCGTGAGGTTCCAACTGGTGGTGCTAACGTTGTTATGTTTGATAATTTTTCCGATAGGCAGAAAGAAGCTGCTTGGGAATTCATCAAATTCGCCACAAGTCCTGAAGAGGCTGCTTTATTCAGCGTAGCTACTGGTTATGTACCAACTAGGTATGCAGCAGTAGAAAGTGAAGTTATTAAAGAGCTTTGGGCAGAACATCCACAATATGAAGTTGCCTTTAATCAACTTGAATTTGCCCGTGATACTTGGGGATCCCCTTATTGGTGGGAGTTTAACTCAATGGTTAACAAAGTTGTTTCTCGTCTAATCCAAGACAGAAGCATCACTCCACAACAAGCAGTAGATCAAATTGCCGAGGAAGCATCCTGGTTGTTCCCTGGTAATATGTAAAGATAGACGTGACAATTACAAACTCGATAAGTCAGAGCTTAATGCTCTGGCTTATCGAGAAACCTTTATAAGGAGGTCGTGAATTGTGAGGAAAAACCAGCCGATTGCTTTTTACCTAGCAGTCATATGCACAACTTTGTTCTTAGCAGCGGCTGCGCCTGTATCTGCCAAAGAATACTTTGTCCTTAGGGGAGATCTCCATGTTCATAGTGACTTCAGTCATGACTGTGACGTCCCCCTCGCCCAAGTGATTGAAGAGTCGATTCAGACTGGGTATGACTTTATTGCTCTAACAGAACATAATACACAAAATCATTTGTTAGAAGACCATAGTGTTTCCGATTTGATTGTTTTACCAGGTTACGAACTTACCTTACAGACCGCACATATTAACCTATTGGGTATTCGGGAGTTTGATGAAAACATCGGGCTTATCACGCCTAAAGAGGTAACTGACTATCTTAACCACATTCATGAGCTTGGTGGATACGCTTCTTTGAATCATCCAAATGATCCGAATTTCCCTTCGCGATTTAAGTATAACGTCCCCATAGATTTTATTGAGGTTTGGAATAATGCCCGTTTTGGGGATGACGATCTGCAGACATTAAATGAATGGCACGAGCTGTTGGTTGAGGGACGGAGAGTATTTGCTGTATCAGGAACCGATGCTCACAAGAATCACCTCAATAGAAGCCCTTTCAATAATGTATACGTGACCGAAAAAACTGCCGAGGCTATCCTTACAAGTCTGAAGCAGGGTCATAACTATATCACTGCCACTGCAGACGGTCCGGACATTCAGCTAAGTTATGGTGATGCCATTATGGGAGACATTGTTGAACATGCCGTTGGTGAAAATATCTTGCTGACAATTGACAGGTTAGGACCAAAGTCAGTTATTCGGGTATTCAGTGATCAAGGCTTGGAGTTGGAGTTTG
>JAAYRO010000013.1 GCA_012518735.1 Bacillota bacterium | reverse complement strand
GCTGAATTCAGAAGAACATTCCTGCTGGAAACGGGAGCTCGTTATGAGGTAAGTGTGCGAATTAGAACTGATCTGCACGATGCACCCACTCTAGCGTCAGTCTATATTCATAACGAACACGGCGAATACTTACGATCTACACAGCTGAGCAGAAGCCTTGCTGGACCAAATCAATGGCAGCACATTTCTGTTGTTGTAACTGCTCCTTACGGGGCGGAACGGGCGACGGTTGTTTTTTCAGCACCACAGGGTGTAGAAATGGAATGGGACGATTTAAATATACGCCGTGTAGAACTGGATATGGATAATGAAGAGCTTATTCGACAAGGTCTAGTCTATACCGGCTTAATCATTGATGCTCGAGGTCTTGACCTCCAAAGAGGTATGAGCCCCCGAGTTTACTCCCAATCAGGACAGCTGATTTATGCAGGAGTTGCAGTAGCTTACGAGTTTCTACAAGAAGCAGGCATTGCCTCTTACGGCCAAGAACTTACTCCTGAGTTGTTAAGACGTATTCAACCGAGTGGAAAATCTGTGACCGTCTCCCCCCTAGTGGTGCGAGCTTTGGACGTAACTGGAAGTACGGACACAAGTGTCATAATCAGTGACGATGACGCACAGGCCATTCTAGATGCATTAGACATCTACGATTTTCTCGCTCACTACTCTGTTATATTTCTCATTGACTAGATAAGTAGAACCGATTCCTCATCCCTTATGGGGTGAGGAATTTTTTTGTATCAATAGTTGACCTAATAACTCATAAAGAGTATACTATACATGAACATATGAACAAGTATTCATATATTGTAGGGGAGGTTAGGAAATAGATGACAGAAAATAACAATATTGAACGCTGTGAAGTAACTGCGATTCACGAGGATGTAGTTGAAGCTGTACGGGAAACGATGCCCCCTGAGGAAAAACTGTTCAGCTTAGCAGAGTTCTTCAAAGTGTTTGGAGACACAACTCGGATTCGAATTCTATATGCTCTTTTCCAATCGGATATGTGTGTATGTGATATTGCATATCTGCTCGGAATGAGTCAATCAGCCATTTCCCATCAGTTGCGGGTGTTAAAACAAGCTAAGCTCGTTAAATTCCGCAAAGAGGGGCGAGTTGTCTACTACTCCCTCGATGACGATCATATTAAGTCCATTTTCGATCAGGGATATCAGCACATTAGTGAAAGAGATACAGATTGAGGTGAAGTAATTATGAGAACAGAATTCTACCTAGAAGGTCTCGCATGTACAAACTGCGCGACTAAGATCCAACAAGCAGCTGAGAAATTAGATGGTGTCTCTGAAGCCATTGTGGATTTTTCGAAAAGCAAGATCATTGTAGAAGCAGAGCCAGGGCGGAACGGAAATCTAAAATCGGAAATCGAAGAGATCGTAGCAGCCATAGAGCCTCATGTTGTAGTTGGGGAAAAACCGCAGCAAAAGGAAAAACCAGAGATCCTTACGGGACGAAATATTGCATTTGGGTTAGGCCTCATAGGATTTTTTATAGCCCTCTTCTTACCTGAGGGCACCATGAAAATAAGCCTATTTATTATAAGCTATCTTTTAGCCGGTTTTGAAATCATTCAGCAGGCATGGTTCAATATTCGCCAAGGACAGATTTTTGACGAACATTTCTTAATGTCGGTAGCAACTTTAGGGGCCATCGCTATTGGGGAGTATCCTGAGGCAGCAGCTGTCATGCTTTTCTATCGAACGGGTGAATTTCTCCAGAGCTTAGCAGTAGACCGATCAAGACGGTCCATATCCGCGCTGATTGCAATTCGGCCAGAAATAGCCCATCGGAAACACGGAGATGAAATCCAAGATATAGCAGTGGAAGATGTACAGATCGGTGATTTACTAGTAGTCCAACCAGGCGAACGTATTCCTGTTGATGGTGTTGTTGTAAACGGGTTTTCTTCCCTAGATACGTCTGCCCTAACAGGCGAAAGTGTTCCCCGCGCGGCAGTGGAGGGAGACACGGTATTGGCTGGCTGTATTAATCTCAACGGACTCTTAACAATTCAAGCCGCCAAACCAGCATCTGAATCTGCTGTCTCCCGAATTCTAGATTTGGTGGAAAACGCCACGGCAAACAAAGCACCAACCGAGGACTTTATAACTTCTTTTGCCAGGTATTACACTCCTGTGGTAGTCGGAATAGCCTTATTGATAGCAGTCATTCCTCCCATCGTTTCTTCACAGGCATTGTTCAGTGACTGGCTTTATCGAGCCTTAGTGTTTCTGGTAATTTCCTGCCCCTGCGCCTTAGTTGTATCCATTCCACTGGGATTCTTCGGTGGTATTGGAGGGGCATCTCGACAGGGTGTTCTAGTAAAAGGAAGCAACTATCTGCAAGCGCTCCACGAAGTGGATACTGTAGTATTTGACAAGACCGGTACCCTCACATCTGGTAGTTTTGTGGTTCACGAGATTAAATCGGTTGACCCTTTCACAGAAGAAACCATACTTGAACTAGCAGCTCATGCCGAGAGTGTCTCAAACCATCCCATCGCCCGTTCTGTCGTGGACGCTTATGAAGGAGTAATTGATAAGGGAGCAATAGAAACATTCCAGGAGCTTACTGGTTTGGGAATTGAAGCCCATATAAGAGGACACCATATATTAGCAGGCAACACACGACTCTTAGAAAAACACGGAATCCATGTACGGGATGAAGCACAGGGTACAGGAGTATATGTGGCCATTGACAATCAGTATGCTGGACTGATTACCATTGTAGATCATCCAAAAGCCGATGCCTCTCAGGCCATCCAAGGTCTAAAAGAATTGGGGATTAAGAATATTATAATGCTGACTGGCGATACAGAGCAGACCGCCAAAACCATTGGCGACCAGCTGGGCATTGATGATGTTCGGGCCGAACTCCTACCTCACGATAAAGTAACCGAGCTGGAAACCATTATGGCTGCACATCACACAAAAGGTAAGGTAGCCTTTGTAGGCGATGGTATTAACGATGCTCCTGCTTTAGCCAGAGCTGATGTGGGGATTGCCATGGGAGCCTTAGGCTCTGATGCAGCTATTGAAACGGCTGATGTGGTGTTGATGACAGATGAGCCTGGTAGAGTTGTTGATGCAGTTGTCATTGCTAGGCGCACGAACCGCATCGTTTGGCAAAACATCGCTCTCGCTCTTGGCGTGAAGTTGGCAGTGTTAGTTTTGGGTGCTTTAGGAATGGCGACCCTTTGGGAAGCTGTCTTTGCTGATGTAGGTGTAACAATTCTAGCTGTCCTAAATTCTGTCCGAACCATTACCCCCCAAACCAAGACCAGCATTCGAAGTTTATAGGTAGAATACATGAAGGAGTGGTTTCTTTGTTTCGAACACGTCGTTTTCGATTAACAATAGCCCTATTCTTTATAGTTGGGATTCTGCTTGGAAGTCTATCTTTTCACGCCTTAGCTGCTGAAGATAGTTTCACAATTAAGGTGCAGGCCACTGGAGATACGCGTGTTTCTCCTGACAAGGCTCAAATGTGGATTGGGGCACAAACGGACGGACCCACCGCATCTGATGCCCTAACTCTTAGTAATGAGACTGTTCAAAAACTCATCAGTATCTTCACCAAATTCACCGAACCTGAAGTAATCAAGACATCTGAATTCAATATGTATCAGAAGGAACGATGGGATGAGGAAGAACGGCGTTCTATTCCTGAGGGTTTTTCTGTTCGACATGTCTTTGAAGTGACAGTCTTTGACCTAGCTAATGTAGCACCTATGTTGGATGAAGTTACCGCAGCCGGAGCTAATATTATCTACGGACTCCAGTATGGCGTAAGGGATCCTAAACTTGCACGGGAAAAGGCCTATGCAAAAGCAGTAGAGGATGCTTGGTGGAAGGCGAAAGTCATAGCCGAAGCAAGTGGTGGTACGGACTTAGTCTTAGAAAACATTGAGGAAATGTATTATTATGGACCAGAATATGGCGCTGAAGGCATTGGTGCCGTTACAGAACAGCCCGATCTCTTTATGCCTGGTCAACTCAAGGTATCTGTCAGTATTACTGCAGCATTTCGGGCAAATTTGACAAATGAGCAATAAGCCTGTATAATCAGTCCATGAATTGAATAAGAATGCCTCATCGAGTTAGGTGAGGTAGAGGCGCAGTTATTATCAGTACTTCTAGCGAAGCTGGGGAAGCTAATGACCTTGCAAGGAAAGGAATATCTGCCGAAGCCTGAATAAAAATCCCCATTTATTTTGGCTGGGTATGCATTTAAGAAATGCATAACTGTCACTACAGCGTTCCCAAGCTGGCAGTGGAGAGCTATCACACTTGAAGGGAGGAAGATGAGGCTGTTCCAGTACTCTGTACAAACAGCCTAAACATTTAGGCTGTTTTTGCTTTTCCAAAACTATGTAGAGGAGATGAATTCGTTCATGGATTATGGTTTGTTAAGCCTTGTTCCGCCCATATTGTCCATTACCTTGGCATTAGTAACAAAGAAAGTGATCCCCTCCCTGCTGGCAGGTGCCTTATCAGGCGCCTTAATCCTTTCCAACGGCAATCCCCTAGCCGCCCTCGGACATACATTAAACATCATGTGGTCCAGTGTTTCTGATGGATGGAATCTTTCCATTCTCACCTTTCTCGTCCTTCTAGGCATCCTTGTCCACCTCGTAACAATGGCCGGTGGCTCAGCTGAATATGGAGCCTGGGCCGAAAAGCGGATTCAATCCCGACAGGGAGCGCAATTTGCTGCATTTATCCTAGGGATTCTCATTTTTATCGATGACTACTTCAACTCCCTAACAGTAGGGACTGTCATGCGGCCCGTCACCGATAAATTTAAAGTGTCTCGAGCAAAACTCGCTTACATTATTGACTCCACCGCAGCCCCTGTCTGCATCATTGCCCCCATTTCCAGTTGGGTAGTCACAGTCATGTCTACAATGGGCGAAAAGTTTCGAGCTGAGGGACTCAATCTAGACCCTTTCATGTCTTTCTTGCAGCTCATTCCCTATAACTTATATGCCCTTTTGACTTTAGGAATGGTAGCAGTATTGTGTTTTAGTGACCTAGAATTTGGTCCTATGGCACGCTTTGAGGCCTATGCCGTAGAAACAGGTAATGTACACGGACCTAATGGAGATGCCAGCCTTCAAACTGAAGAACTTGTGGAAAACCCTAAGGGTACCATCTGGGATTTGGTGATCCCTATCAGCGGATTAGTACTCTTTACTCTTATTGCCATGGCCTACACAGGAGGATATTTTGCTGAAAGTATTTCCTTTCTCGATGCTTTGAAAAATACAGATGCTGCCACAGCCTTGAGAATCGGCGGTTCATGGGCCATTGTTCTCAGTTTGGTTATGTTTCTACCTCGGGGAGTGGTCTCTGTAAAACAGCTGCCAAAAGCGGTTGTTGATGGTTTTCGGAGTATGCTTCCAGCTATCTTAATCCTGATCTTTGCCTGGACCATTGGTTCGATTGTGGGCGAACTCAATACAGGAGCTTACTTAGCCAACAGCTTAGGGAAAACGCTACCGCCATTTTTGTATCCGGCCCTAGTATTTGCCCTAGCTGGAATCATTGCTTTTGCAACAGGTACGTCGTGGGGAACGTTTGCCATTATGGTTCCTATCGCAGTAGACTTCGCCTTGATCTTCAATTCCGAAATCACTCTGATTATGGTTGCGGCAGTTTTAGCAGGTGCAGTGTTCGGCGATCACTGCTCACCCATCTCCGATACGACCATCCTGTCCTCCACAGGTGCAGGCTGCAATCACATTGATCACGTTACAACACAACTGCCGTACGCTCTATTCACAGCAGGCATCAGCTTTGTTGGATATATTGCAGCAGGTATTCTTATTACAGTTGTAGGCTTAAGCAGCACAGCAGGTGGATTGCTGTCCCTTGCTTTGTCTATTGGATTAATGCTCGTGGCTCTTAAAATTGCCCATTTCTATACGGTCATGAAGGGTTCTACTATTCCAACCAGAATATAGCTATTCAAAGATATTTTTGAGGAGGATTCCATTGAGTCAATTTACCATAGGATTGATCTCTGATACACATGGGCTGCTTCGTCCAGAAGTCTGCACTCATTTCAAGGGGTGCGACTTAATTCTCCATGCTGGTGATGTGGGAAAACCAGAGATTCTCGATGAACTGGAGAAAATCGCTCCCACAACTGCTGTACGGGGAAACGTTGATACAGAACGGTGGGCACAGCGGCTCAGATTGACAGAACAAGTAGAAGTAGGGAATTGGTCCATTCATGTTCTCCACGATGTAAATCGACTCAAGACACCGAAGGGAAATACAGACATTATTGTCTACGGCCATTCCCATCGATTTGCAGTAAAAAAGGAGGACGGTATCTGGTATGTCAATCCAGGTAGTGCTGGACCAAGAAGATTTCTCCTTCCCGTAACCATAGCCATTATGAATCTAAAAGATGCCCAGGTTCAAGTGGAAAAGATCAAACTAAAATGAAAGCATCCCATGGTTTTTTCTGAGGTGGCGGAGCTCCAAACTCCAACACCTCTTTTTTTGTAGGATGGGTAAATGAAAGAGATTCGGCCCATAGTCCAATCTGGATGGGGGGCTGTCCTTTGAGCCCATAGCGCTGGTCGCCCACAATGGGATAACCTGCCGCACTTAACTGAACTCTAATTTGATGGGCTCGTCCTGTGTGGAGATATACTCGTAAAAGGCTCCATTCCTTGCCCATATCTATTACTTCATAGTCAAGCCAAGCCTCTTTAGCTCCTGGATCTTGGGAATGGGTTACTTTTACCATATTGGACTTGCGATCTTTCTTAAGATGGTCCCGCAGACTACCGTTTAGACGTTCGGGATGCCCCCAAACCACTGCTAAATACCTTTTGCCAAACTGGTTTTGCCGAATTTGCTCTGACAAACGGGCAGCCGCTTTTGATGTCTTAGCAAACACCATCACTCCACCCACTGGTCGATCTAGACGATGAACTAGGCCGAGAAAAACATTACCAGGTTTGTTATACGTAACTTTGATATATTCTTTGAGTATAGTAAGCATGTCCCTATCACCAGTCCGATCCCCTTGGGATAGGACATTAGGCGGCTTAACAGCAACTAACAGGTGATTGTCTTCATACAAAATTGGTATGTTATGCATCTTCAACCCCTTCGTCTACGTTTCGTTCTTCTTAGTACAGGCGGTACAAGACATTTCCCACCAAAACCAATCAGATCCGTCCGCCCTGCTTTACGTAGTGCTTCCAAGACCAAGCTGTGATTTTCTGGGCGATTGTAGTGGATTAAGGCCCGCTGCATTGCTTTTTCATGGGGATCTTTCGCTACATATACCTGCTGCATGGTCCTGGGATCTAATTCTGTGTAATACATGCATGTAGATAATGTGCCTGGGGTTGGATAAAAGTCTTGTACCTGTTCTGGCATTTGGCGGGTATCACGGATGTATTCTGCCAGCTCAACAGCTGCTCTAAGATCCGAACCAGGATGGCTGGACATAAAATAAGGAACAAGGTATTGGCGCTTTCCCAATTCCCTGTTATAAGCTCTATATTTCCTAACGAATTGATCGTACACTGTCCTCTGAGGCTTTCCCATGTAAGCTAGAACAATCGGTGAAACATGTTCAGGAGCAACTTTTAACTGACCACTGACATGATACTTACAGAGCTCCCTAAAAAACTCCTCGTTCTTATCATAAACGAGATAATCATAGCGAATTCCAGAACGGATGAACACCTTCTTCACATTGGGCAAATTGCGAAGACGCCGCAGAATATCCAGATAACGCTCGTGATCGACGATTAGGTTCTTGCAGGGATCAGGCACTAAACACTGTCTATGGGTACAAACACCGGCTGTTATCTGTTTTTCGCAGGCCGGTCCTTGGAAGTTGGCAGTCGGTCCTCCTACATCGTGAATGTATCCCTTGAAATCAGGGTCTTTAACAACATGACGGGCTTCTTCAATCAGCGATGCTTTACTGCGAGCCTGGACAATCCGTCCTTGATGAAAGGTTAAGGCGCAGAAGTTACATCCTCCAAAACAGCCTCGGTTGCTTGTGAGGCTGTGCTTCACTTCTAAAACAGCCGGTACTCCCCCATATTTTTCGTAAACAGGATGATAATCTCGGACAAACGGTAGACTGTAAACCCCATCCAGCTCTTTTTGGGAAAGGGGAGCGGCGGGTGGATTTTGAATAACGTAAAAATCACTATATGGCTCTCCTAGGGGACGAGCTGTAAAATGATCCGTATTTTCATATTGGATTAGGAAACTCTCTGCAAATCTGTGTTTTGACTCTATGATTTCCCTAAAACTGGGCAGGACAATCATATCCTGCTCTGGTAAAGCGAAACTGCGATACACTGTTCCCCGTACATCAGTGATTTGGTCAACAGCATGACCGGCACGCAGGCGACGAGCAACTTCCACAAGAGCCCGTTCTGCCATACCATACAACAGCAGATCAGCTTTGGAGTCAAGTAGAATTGACCTTCTAACCCTATCATCCCAATAATCGTAATGGGCTAGACGGCGCAAACTGGCTTCAATTCCTCCCAGAATGATGGGCACATCATTATATGCCTCCCGTGCTCGATTAGCATAAACAATCACTGCTCGATCAGGACGGAGTCCTTCCTTTCCGCCAGGAGAATACACATCCTGCCTTCGACGTCTCTTGGCCACAGTATAATGATTTACCATAGAATCAATATTGCCAGATGTAATCAAAAACCCCCATCTTGGTCTTCCGAAAACCCGAAAAGACTCTACATCTCGCCAATCTGGTTGAGAAAGGACGCCTACTCGAAAACCTTCCTTTTCTAGTATTCGCCCAATAATAGCCGCGCCAAAGGAAGGGTGGTCCACATATGCGTCCCCTGTAATCAGTACAAAATCCACATAGTACCAGGAGCGTTCCTCTAAATCACGACGAGAAATAGGTAAGAAATCATTTG
>JAAYRO010000119.1 GCA_012518735.1 Bacillota bacterium | reverse complement strand
TCCAATCGCCCCATACTTCTATTTAGATTCCTCAACAGGTTATTATTCATAGTCCTGTTCGTAATCCGCATCCTAATAAACCTCCTAGCGACCTACAATACCTAAACGGTTAATAATCACATCAAGTGACTCATCCACAGCAGTCATCATGCGGGCTGCCGCATTGTAAGCGTGCTGAAATCGAATCATATTGGCCATTTCTT
This sequence comes from Bacillota bacterium, assembly GCA_012518735.1. GTDB lineage: Bacteria > Bacillota > Limnochordia > Darwinibacteriales > Darwinibacteriaceae > JAAYRO01. The sequence goes on along the minus strand of JAAYRO010000119.1, from coordinate 15,505 downwards.
CATCTAGGTTTACGCCTGAAACAGACTCCCTGAGATTCACAAGATGTCCGGCTAATACTTCGTCTGTCTCTACCATTTTAATGGCCTTTTGGGTAGTAACGCCCAGCCGAGAAATAATCGCATTAAACGACTCCCCAATGGTAATCTCTGCATTTTTCGGTGGTGTGTTTCGAAGTCTTGCTAGAGCGAGAGCGTTTTCGCCGTTCCCAACTGCGTCTTCCGTACTGCTGGCCGCAATCTTACTTGGATCCTTAGCGATTTCCGGATTCACGATAATATTCAGGGCAGCAAATTCAGAATCATCGTTGCTGAAGACGAAAAAATCAACCCCTCTATTGTTCTCCAGATCATACCCTTCTCCATGTATTCGATTAAACTCAGCGGCAAACTCTCTTGTCCAATTATCTAAAGTATCAATAAAATCCTGGACCTCATGATCACGGAGACGCTTCATCCCAGCCAGCTCCCCTGACTGAAAATCAACCTCAGTACCAGTTGCAGCCCAATAAACTTCCATTTTGTCGTATCCTGGTCCCGCTGTTTTCATAGTATCTAAAGCATAAGAAGTACTCCGATGAACAAGACTAGCTCCACCAATGGTAACCCCCACCATGTTGGCATGATCCTGAACCACTTCAATATCAACGATTTTAGACAGTTCCTCCAAAAGGGCATCACGAGTATCCATCAGATCATTAGGATGACTGCCTGTAGCACTTACTTTACCGATTTGATTATTCAAATCTGCAATTTGAGCGGCTAAGTAATTGATTTCCCCTACTCGAACAGGAATATTAGTGTTAAGATCACTCCGCAGTTTCTGCAGCTGCTGGCGGGTGTTTCGCACTGCCTCTACCAGAACTTCTGCTCGCTGTACCACAACCTCACGAACAGAAAGCAAATCCGCGTCCCTGCTCAAATCCTGGAGTGAATCCCAAAGCTGATCAAGGGCAGAATGAATACCACTTTCACTCGGTTCATTAAAAAATAGTTCTACCTGCTGCAGACCATCTCGCAGAGATTCCCAATAACTCAGGCTGTGATTCTGCTGCCTAAGGCGAGTCTCTACAAATTGATCCCGCATCCGAACGATTTGACTGATCTCTACACCTGTTCCCAACTGCCCATTAGAAGGAGTATAACCCATCATTGGTGTAGGATATGGTTTTGTAGCAGAGTGAACAGCACTCTGGCGAGAATAAGCAGAGTTATTTACATTGGCAACATTATGTCCTGTCACATCTAAGGATTTTTGCTGAGCTTGGAGAGCTCGCAGAGCAATTGAAATTCCACTAAATGTAGTTCTCATATAATTACACCTTTCGGTCAAAAATTGACTTCCCTTGAGACGATGTTCCTGTACGAGCGTACGTTGGAGCTGGATCGTCGGTCAGCATATTCAAGGTAAACTGAACAAAAGCTAAGGATTCCTCAAGAAGCTGATGATTCAAGTTGTTTAGTGACTGAAGCTGAGCTACGTTTTGAGCTAAATCTGTAATCAAGGGATCAAACAACTCCTGCTGCTCTAATGTCAGCTGAGCAATCCACTCTTCTACTCTTTTACCAGAAGCCACCACATCATATAACACAGCTCGTTCTTGTTCTACCTTTTCTAGTTGTGTCAGTAACTGCTGCTCTTCACTGGCAATCCGCGACACTTCTTGAGCGTCATTGATATGCTTCTGCTTCTCTTCACTTAAGGCAATAAGTTCCAGCAGAAGGGCATTTTCCTTCTCTAATACGGCAGCCAAAGCCTGCAAAGCATTCATTACTCCACCTCTATTTCAACGTCCTTAAGATACCAGCAGCGATTTGTGTACTGGATACCTTATACGTTCCTGATTTTACCGAATTTTTTATCTCTTCAACATGAGGGCGAATGTCATCAGCCATCTTAACCTGCTGGAGCAGAGCCTGAATTTCCCTGCCTTCAGTCGATAGTTCCACTTCATCGTTTAAAGAAACTGATTTGGATTTTCTGCGGGTCTTCTCCACTTGTTTCTGTTCGTGATAAAGCCGCGAGATACGCTGTACGCCTTTATTCGAGATAATCATGATCAAATCACCTCTTCCCTCAATATTGTCTTCGGCAGATATGACCGTTCACTTTAACTATCTTCGATCTCTAATTCGATCCAAATAATGGACACGGGAAGCTGTGCTTCCCTGTTCACGCTTCTGTTGAACCGGCCTCACTTTCTCACCCTGCAGTTCTGCACGACACTTAGAACAGACTCGCCCCACAGAAATGGGCGCATCACATATTTCACATCTCAAATCAACATCCCGCGGTATAATAGTCAAACGACCTTCCCTAATAAACTCATAAATAGTCTCTAATTCAACCTCCGTATCTACTGATACTTGAGCAACAGAGGCGTTAGGGTGTTCTTTCAAATAATCTTTGACTTTATTGAATGCCTCCTGCCTTTTCTCGAAACAGTCCACACATAATCGACGAGTGGGATGGGAAAAAACCCGATTGCACTCTTCGCAGTTACGCAGCATAGTCCTCTCTCCTTCATGAATAGTCTCTTTCAGCCCTTGCTAAAAACGCCCCAACAGGCATCCCGCCGTATCCCTTAATTAATTGGGCCATGGATTGAAAGGTCCAACCTGAAGTAATCACATCATCAATAATCAAACACTTTTTCCCCTGCAGATTGTATCCTGGAAGGATAGCAAATGCACCGCGCACATTTTCTCTACGGGCAAGGGAATGAAGACCACTTTGTGAGGGGGTGTTCTTAATGCGGATAATGCCGGTAAAAATCGGACGTTTCCACTGTCTAGTTATATTATCGGCAAGTACAGCTGATTGATTAAATCCCCGCTGTTGCAGACGTTCACTATGAAGGGGAACTGGAATGATCACATCTATATCTGAAAAACTAGGTTCTTCCCGAAGGGCCAAACCTAACATCGTTCCTAAAGCAGCAGCAGCATCGTAACCACTTTGGTATTTCATACGATGAATCACATCACGGGCAAACCCCTGATACGCAAACAGCGAACCATAAGGCAGACCGTGAATGGTCGAAATCTGCCATAGAACGGCAAGTGACTCAAAACATTTCCGACAAGAACCAATGGGCAGGGAGGGACGAGTGCCGCAAAGTGGACAACTAGGAGCTTTGGGGAATAACAGGTCATCAAGAGCGCGAATCCAATCAAGCATCTCCCTCACCACGCAGTAGGCCTCTTTCTTCCGCTTCCCAGTTCAACTGCTGGATCATTCTACATGCCTTTCGCATTTGAGGCGTAATTCGTGACCCTAAGAACCAAACCTGCCCATTAGGAAACTCTTTTGTTCGCCCTACCCTTCCAGCCATCTGCACTAACGTACTGCTTGAAAACAAGGGGTGATCAGCATACAGTACCATGACATTCACTCGCGGAAAAGTCACACCTCGTTCTAACACAGAGGTAGCTACCACCACTTCCAAACAACCCCGGCGGAAACGTTCTATAGTTTCCTGTCGCTGTGGTTCTTGAGAATGACAAATACCGACTTCAATTCCTGTAAGCTCTGTCACAGCCTGCTGAATACGGCCGCAGGCTTCAATTGTAGGGGCAAAGACAATCCAAGGTTCTCTCCTATCTTTAAGAATATCCACCACAATAGAAGGAAGAGAACTGCTCTCCAACTTCTCCCATGGAGGGAGCTGCACCTTAGAAATTTCAGGTTCTGGAAGAGGGAACCCATGATAACGAGCTGGAATAGTAATAACAGGAATAGTCTTGGGAATCGTTGTGGGCGTCGCTGTCATTTCCACAAGTTTTCCATGAACTGCCGCGGCCCGCTCTACCCCAAATCGGAGCATTTCACTGCCGTGATATGGAAAGGCGTCCACTTCGTCCAGAATCACCAGATCAAACCTGCGGTAAAAATGCAGCACTTGATGGGTTGTCGCCACAACCAAATCACCGTGAGCTAACCAGGACTGACCGCCATGGTGAACTGCAATTTCCAAACCAGGAAACGCTCGGGCACATCGCTGAGCCAATTCCCGAACAATATCTAGGCGAGGAATAGCAAACAACACCTGACCACCCTTGCCGAGAACGTGACGAATAGCGCCAAAAGTGACTTCTGTCTTCCCTGCACCACATGCTGCCCAAACTAGGGCACGCCGTTGTCGTCCCTGTACAAACTGGACAAGCTCGTAAGAAGCGTGCTGCTGAGCTTTGGTCAGCTCGTAATCAAGATGAAAAGGAATGTCCCTTCTTTCAACACCATTTTCTGCTTCAACAGGGCAAGTAATCCATGTACTGCAGCCTCGGTTCTCACCAATGACAGAACATTCTATACAAACAGGGCAATCCTGTAGTCCACACTTAATACAGGGACGTTTCACTATATTGCGGCTGTTGCACCGCGTACATACCTCAATCCCCCAGGAACTTCTGCGAATGCCTGGAAACTGAACCAAGCTGGAACGAAAAACACTCTGGTCAACAGCGCGACTAATATCAGCAGGCCAATACCCCTGCTGTCTCAGTTCTGTCATAATACGTTCTTCTGCAGCCAGCCGCCCCTTGGTAATAGAATGGAGTGCGTGTATCAACCCATCAGGAATCACTTGAGTATTCCCCGAATCATGCAGTACTCTTTCCATATTACGGGTCAATGCCCTCACAAACCAGTGAAAATGGCCCAGTTTACCATGGAGCTGCTCCTTGAGCACTTCCAATCTCCCATACGCGTCCCAACTTGGCAGAGGAGGCGTGAGAATATAGCCATCCTCCCCTTCTTTCAGTAAATCTAGAAGATGAATAGGGTTCCGTATGAGGCCCAGTTGTTTCCCACTTCGACTATTTATTACAAAAATCTGTAATTTCTGCATAAAACCTCCTAAGAACCTTGGGCGCCTTTTTGCATTTCGTCGCTTTTAGAGGAAAATCCTGCCTAAAATAGAAAACGGCACATACTAATGTTTAAGTACGTGCCGCTCCCTCTATACTAATCTAATGATACTAATCCTTTCCGTATTGCTAGAAGTGCCACCCGCGTTCGATCATCCACTTCCAGTTTCCTGTATATACTGCTTACGTGATTCTTAACTGTATGCTTACTGATAAACAATTCTGAAGCAATTTCCGAATTTGACAAGCCTTTAGCTATAAGCTTTAGCACCTCACACTCACGTGGGGTAAGGAGTGTAAGGTTGTTGCTGCTCATTGAACCGCCCCCTTACCCATGCCTTGTCAGTGGTCACCTTATTATATTCCTCAACTCGCCTAGGTGTCAGAGGATTCTAGGAATAAAACAAAGACGACAGCCGGGGGTCGGGGTTTGGGGGTGGCTGCCGCCTTGCTTTAACATAATACGCTATCAAGCGTTGTGTCAGATTCATTTTATCATTTGTCGAACTTCGTGGGAATCGGACAAAGGTCCCATATTTCATAGGACCTTGTGAGCAAAATCTTCTTGTAGATATGGAACGACTGTGATATAAAGATATAAATAAGTTTAAGGAGGTGAGCGTACAATGATTACTTTACAGGATATTCAGGAAAGCCCTGTCTTTACTACGCTTATTGAAAAATCCAATAGTTACCTGCGGGCTCGAGGATACACTGAGCACGGTCTGCGCCATGTGACGTATGTCTCGGAAAAAACAGCCGCTCTCCTCAAAGACCTAGGCTATGACGAGCGTACGGTTGAATTAGGCGCCATCACGGGCTATCTCCACGACATTGGGAACATGCACAACCGCAAGCACCACGGCCTTTCTGGTGCCAGCATAGTCTATATCGAACTCCGCCAAATGGGAATGGATCTTGAGGAAATCTGTACGATTACTACAGCCATAGCCAACCACGAAGAAGAGATTGGACAAGCCGTAAGTCCAATGACTGCAGCTCTAATCCTAGCTGATAAAAGTGATGCTCACCGCACAAGGGTAAACCGTACTGGTAACGGCCGACCCCACATTCACGATCGGGTCAATCTGGCCATAAGTGATTCAGAACTATATGTAGAAGCTGATGGCAGCACTATTACTTTGGAGATAACTTTTGATCAGCGGATTTGTCAAATTATGGATTACTTCGAAATCTATCTCCGCCGCATGGAGATGTGTAAAGAAGCGGCAACCGTCTTGGGATGTCGTTTTCGACTCATAATAAACGGCCTTGAATTCTTAGGAAATCTAGATCAGTTCGAGAACGCAGAAAAACAAGCCAGAGCTTAAAGCCTTGGCTTGTTTCATTTATCAAAAGAAACGATTCCCTTACTGACAGCATAGACTGCAGCCTGGGTTCTGTCCTCCACTTCCAGCTTACGGAGGACGTTCGTAACGTGGTTCTTTACTGTTTTCTCGCTTATGAACAGAGTGCGAGCAATTTCTTTGTTGCTCATGCCTTCTGCAATACACTGGAGAACTTCAAGCTCCCTTCCAGTAAGCTGAAGTTCATCTATGGTAGCAGCATTTTGAATTTTTCCGTACTCTACTTCCATTTGGTGATAGTGTTCCATTACCCTTTCCATTAAGGGGCTGGGATAGACAGACTCTCCTAACGAAACGCGCCGAATAGCTTGAATGACCTTGCTTGGTTCAGCATCTTTCAAAAGATAGCCGCTTGCACCGGCCCTAATCATTTCGCTTACATAGGATTCATCATCATGAATGGTAAGGGCAAGAACGCAAACATCGGGATGCCGTTCTCTTAGAATACGCGCCGTTTCAATTCCATTCATCCCTGGCATATTAATATCAAGGAGAACTACATCTGGCTCCATTGTCTCTACCATAGTGAGGGTCTCATCTCCACTGCCTGCTTGACCAACAACATTTATATCTGACTCGAGCTCTAGTAAACGTGTCAAACCCTGGCGCAAAAGAGGATGATCATCAGCGATTAACACATTAATTTGATCCATTATCTTCCTCCTTACTCCAAACTAAGTTCCACTGGCAGCTGAGCAATAATGCGAGTTCCACTCCCAGGCTTTGATTGGATACTGAGCGTTCCATCTAAGAGTTGAATGCGGTTTTCCATGCCCAAGAGCCCATAATGCTTTCCTTCTTTAACTTTTCGTCGAACATGATCTAGATCAAATCCTATGCCATTATCGAATATTCCTACTGTAACATGCTTCGGCATGAATTCTATACGTACAACAACTGCTGTAGGGTTAGCGTGCCGTCGACTATTGTGCACTGCCTCCTGAATGGTTCGAAATAACGCTACTTCTAGAGGTGATTCCAAACGGACTTCATCCCCTAAAACACTAACCTCAATGGAAATGCCAGACTGAGCACTCACTTCTTCCACATATTTTCTCACAGTTGGTATGAGCCCAAGATCCTCTAAGGTCATGGGACTGAGATCGTGAATAATACGCCGCATATCTCTCATACTGCCCTGTACAAGCCGCTTTAAAGAAGTAAGCTCGGCCATTGCGTCTTGATGTCTCCCTGACTCATACAGTCTCTCACAGATCTCCATCTGAACAACCAAATTGGCTAAATCCTGCACCGGACCATCATGAATCTCCCGAGCCATCCGTTTGCGCTCTTCTTCCTGACCTTTCAGAATCTCTTGTCCGATTTGATAGCGAGCTTGGACGTTTTCGATCTGCTCATTAACCTCTCTAATATTGCCTGCCAAGTAGTTTAGGGCTACCCCAACTTGTGATACAAGAGTTTCGGCTTTGTCTACGATTTCCTGTAACTTCATAAGAGACTGTTCTAAACCATCTCGACGGACTCTTAAAATACGTTCTCGTTCTCTAGCAGCGGCTAATTGTTCACGAATCAATTCGGCCTCTTCATAGATACTTCTTTTCTCATTTTCAGAGTATAATTCATAGTCCTTATTTACATGATAGAGACGGACTCGAAAATGGTTAAACTTTCTCTCCAAATCTTCTACATCATGGATTGCCTGCTGAATTTCACTGCGAACTTGATCTAAATTCTGCTGAACTCTGTTATGTTCGTGGCGTGCAGCTTCGGCCACATCATACATCTGGGTTTTTCCTTCTTCAAGCGCATTAAGAGTTCTCTTAAGTATCTCTTCTACAGTCTTCGTGGATAAAAATTCACTCTGCATATTATCGCCCACCCATTAGTGTTGACAAAGTTCATTTCCCCGTTTATACTGGAATAAATATGTCACTATAGAGTATAACATTATTTTCTACTCTTATCTAGAGAGGTGGAGGGACTGGCCCAATGAAGCCCGGCAACCAGTGGTACAGCCACGAAGGTGCCAATTCCTGCTGGACTTTTCCAGAGAGATGGGAGGAGGGGGAAATACGACATTCTTTGACCTCTTCTTCGTGAAGAGGTTTTTTTGATGGTTCATCCATGTAATTCGTAAAGGAAGTGCTTTATGATTCGCTTAAAAGGAGTAACAAAAACATTCGATGGGAAAACAACGGTGCACGCTCTGCGCGGAATTGATTTACACATCCCTGCTGGTCAAATCTTTGGCATTATTGGTCAAAGCGGTGCAGGGAAGTCCACATTAATCCGCTGCATCAATATGTTAGAGAAACCTGATCAAGGTCAAGTTTGGGTCGACGGAGTCCTTATGAATGAACTGCCGCCAGCCGAGCTCCGTCAAGAACGGAAAAAAATCGGTATGATCTTTCAACATTTCAACTTACTTAGCTCCCGAACAGTGGCAGGAAACATCGCCTTCCCACTAGAGATTGCAGGTGCGAAACGTTCAACAATTGAGAGCACTGTAAACGAGCTCTTAGCATTAGTTGGGCTGGAGGATAAAGCGAACGCCTATCCTGCACAGCTCAGTGGTGGACAGAAGCAGAGGGTTGGCATTGCCCGTGCCTTAGCAACAAAACCTCGTATACTGCTGTGTGACGAGGCTACCTCTGCGCTAGATCCTGAAACGACCAAGTCTGTACTGCAGCTGTTGAAGACTATCAATCAAGAGTTGGGGCTGACCATTGTTCTAATAACTCATGAGATGACTGTTATTCAGGAGATCTGCGATACAGTCGCAGTGCTTGAGGATGGTGTTGTACAGGAATGGGGACCGGTAGTCCAAGTGTTTACAAGACCAAAGGCAGAGTCTACAAAACGCATGATCCGAGGATCTATTAGTACTCAAATTCCACAAGAATTGATGGGAAGTGAAAAAACCCTTTTAAAGCTCAGTTTTGTGGGACAGCTCGCTCACGAACCAGTCATTTCCCAAATGATTCGGAAATACTCGGTAGATGCCAATATTTTATTTGGGAAAATCGACCAAATGAAGGATATACCCTTTGGAATGCTTCTTGTTGAGTTAAGCGGCAGCCCAGAGCATATCCAAGATGCTATCCATTTCTTACAAGCACAAGATGTTGAACTGGAGGTGTTATCATAATGCTCTGGCAAGCTACTGTCGAAACCTTAACCATGGTTGGAATCTCTACTGTCGTGGCGTCTGTTTTAGGACTCCCTCTCGGTTTACTTCTGGCCTGCACCGATCAAGGTCACATTTTAGAAAACTCCTTTGTCAATAAGGTTCTAGGTGCCGTCATTAATGTTGGGCGTTCCATTCCTTTTATCATCCTAATGGTTGCCATTATTCCATTTACTCGATTAATAGCTGGCACTTCCATCGGTACCAAAGCAGCTATTGTACCTTTAACAGTAGCAGCTGTTCCATTTGTGGCTCGTCTAGTAGAAAGCGCCATAAAAGAAATCGACTCTGGAGTCGTTGAAGCAGCACTTAGTATGGGTGCTTCTCCATGGCAGATTATAGCTAAAGTGCTTATCCCCGAAGCTCTGCCTGCATTGGTCCTGGCGTTGACCCTTACTGCTGTCAACCTCATCGGATACTCTGCTATGGCAGGAGCTGTAGGTGGTGGCGGCTTGGGAGATCTAGCCATTCGTTTTGGCTATCAGCGCTTCCGAGGCGATATTATGCTCCAGACCGTAGCAATTTTGGTTGTCTTAGTACAGGCAGTTCAAATGCTGGGTGACTGGATCGCCCGCCAGCTCTACAAACGCTAGTTTGTTAGAAACACACGAAAATTAGGGAGGTTTTTGTTCATGAAAAAAAGTGCAGTTAGTCTAGTTGTTATTGCTCTCGCTCTGATTCTTTTTGTTCAGCCTTTCGGAACTGCAGCCCATGCCTTAACGATTAAAGTGGGAGCTACTCCCATTCCCCATGGGGAAATTCTACAGGTTGTTGTACCGCTCTTAGCTGAACAAGGTATTACATTGGAAATTGTAGAATTTACTGACTATGTCCGCCCAAACTTAGCCCTTGAGGAAAAGGAACTAGACGCTAATTTCTTCCAGCATCAACCCTATTTGGAAGCGTTTAATAAGGATGCAGGTACCGATTTAGTATCTCTCGTAGGAGTCCATATTGAGCCTTTAGGAGTGTACAGTCACAAAATCAGTGACCTAAAAGACCTACCGTCAAGGGGTCAAATCGCCATTCCTAATGACGCTACCAACGGCGGACGGGCATTACTGCTTTTGCAGGAAGCAGGCCTTATCAAGGTGGATCCGAAAGCCGGTATTACTCCCACTGTTTTCGATATTACAGAAAACAAACTCAAGCTCCGATTTCACGAATTAGAATCGGCACAACTAAGCAGGGCTTTACCCGATGTGGATGCAGCTGTAATCAACGGCAATTACGCCCTGCTGGCAGATTTAAACCCAATGAATGACGCCATCTTCCTTGAAGGGGCTGAATCACCATATGTGAATATCCTCGCCATACGCTCAGATGACCATCGAGACAGTCTCCAGATATTAGCAGACGCCCTTACTAGTGACACGGTTAAGGAGTTTATTGAAGAAAACTATGATGGAAGTGTAGTTCCTGTATTCTAAGATCACGAAAGGAGTGCCCAGGGCACTCCTTTTTCTATTCTAATATGCGAACTCCAAAGGGTTCAATCACTAGTAGTTCACTAACTGGAAATCTCTTCTCCAAGAGCAAATCCTGCATCAGGTTAGGAACCTCCCTCGGCCAAGGGATAGTCTCTAGGTTGATAGTACGAGCATAAGCCGAGTTGTTTAGCAGCACTAATACTTGATCTTGTTTATTAAAGCGAATAAACCCAAACACGTTCGACGCGCTATCGGCAACAGCTGTTCTACAGTCACCCATTCGGAGAACGGGATGCTTTTTGCGAAGCGCAATAAGATCCTTATACCACTGGAAGATTTCATGATCCTGTCGTTCCTCGTCCCAAATCATTCCCCTACGGCAGTCAGGATCCGATTTGCCTATCATTCCTACTTCGTCCCCATAGTAGATCATGGGAGCCCCTTCGTACATCATCTGAAAAGCAACTGCAAGGGCCAATCGCTTTGTATCTCCATTACACATAGTTAAAAATCGTTCTGTATCATGACTGCCCAATAGATTAAACATGGCCCGATTAACAGATTGAGTGTGATTCATCTGTACTTTAGCCAAACGGTGTGCAAAGGTTTCTGCTCGAATAGTACCTTTAGCGAAAAAATCAATGCAGGCATACTGTACAGAGTAGTTCATGACACAGTCAAACTGATCACCCCGTACCCATTCACTTGCCTCATGCCAAATCTCACCTACAATTAGAGCATCTGGTTTCTCCTGTTTCACGGCCTTACGGAACTCCCGCCAAAAATCATGATCGATTTCATTGGCCACATCAAGCCTCCAGCCATCAATATTCGCTTCTCGAATCCAGTAGACGGCCACATCCAGTAAATACTCTCTTACATCTGGTTGATAGGTCATGAGTTTTGGCATGGTGTAAATATCATTAGCAAACGTTTCATAATTCGGCGGATCTGTTTTAACAGGGAAACTCTCTATGTTGAACCAATGAGCGTAAGGAGATCCTTGACCTTTTTCTAGAACATCTTGAAAGGCAAAAAATCCATATCCGCTGTGGTTGAACACTGCATCGAAAATCACTCTGATGTTGTGCTTATGACACAGTTCTACCAGCTCTTTACACTTCTCCAAGTCACCAAAATGAGGATCGATTTTGTAATAATCGATGGTATCATACTTGTGATTACTGGGAGCCTCAAAAATTGGGGTCAGGTAAATAACATCTATTCCTAATTCCAGCAGATGATCGAATCGATCGATGATTCCCTGCAGATCTCCTCCTTTCTGACTTGTAACCGTTGGCAGTTTATCCCAAGGTTCTACATTAGAAGGATCATTTGTCGGATCACCGTTCGCAAATCGTTCAGGAAAGATCTGATAGATAACGGCTCCTTGAGACCAAGCAGGCGGTTCCCATAAATCCTGAATCGCTATGTACGGATACTGAAACTGAGTATTTGGTAGAATATCGTCATAGAATCCTTTTTCGGTATAAAACACTCTCCGTACTCCATCATCCAAGAGAAACACGTATGCAAATCGTTTTGTCTTCAATTGGAGATCTGCCTGATAATAATCGAACAACTCGTCTTGAGCGGCCACTTCCATTTCTATCAGCATTTGTTCAGACCCTTGATACCGATCTTGATAGATAACCGTAACTCTTTTTAGGTCTCCCCTTCCTGCTCGGAGCATAACCCGCAGTGTGTCAGGCTTAACTGGATATGCATAATTACCGTGAGCAATATGGTAAACCGCCTCTTTCAACACCGTAACCACTCCTTTGTTCAAACGTTAGCACAGATACATAATATATTCAAAATAAATTACTCATATCCTGCCACAAATGGAACCGCCATTCCGATCTGCCATTTCCATCCTGAAGATTTCTCCCATGCCAGCATTCCAGAAAGAGTGGGCAACGGCGTAATATGAACACCCAATCCGTAATCGACAAATAAAGAACTCGTTTGCTTCTCCCACAATGTACACTGGAGAGAACCTGTTGCAAACAACTGCAGTTGAGGACATATATCCCACCAAGCCTGGTGGCGCAGCTCACCCATGAACCCATTGTTCTCCATAAGCAGGGCAGACCCTGTAGAAAAGTCCATATTACCTAAGGAATAGGGGATACTTGCCCGCAGGCCCCTCTTACTCCCATCCTGCGTTCGTTCAGCAGAAAACTCATATCGATTGCTCTTATACTCCAAGCGCAGCTTTTCTGACGGCACATAGTCTACAATCCATTGACTGTTAGGTTCGAACCAGCCTACATTGATCTTGTGGGGTTGCAGTTCAAGGCGTACACGCCGTTCAAATACCTGAGCCCAAAATGTTTTCGCCCTTAAGGATGCTCCCACTGTCCAACTGGGTTGGCTGTAACTTAACCTAAAATCATGAGGATCAATTTGCATGTACCAACCGTCTTGATAAAAGCTCAAATGAGCTGCAGAGACTTTGTCCTTCTGCCAAGGCACAGCCACAGAAAATACCCAACCTGATTGACTCCATAGCCCGTGGATACCCTGGTTAGACTGGCGCCAGCGCCAATGTCCGTCTTCCCAAGCTGTTGAAGTCTGAGATGAATACCACAATCCCATTTGTTCTTCGTCACCTTGAAAACGCAGAGCTCCAATCTGACCATTAATAATGCGCTTCTCACTACCTATGTGAAAATTCCATGTCCCCAGTTTTCCAAGAATACCCCAGTAACCGTTTTCTCCCCATCGAATACTCGGAATAATAAAGTCATTTGGTCTTTCATAAGAATGAAGATCTATAGTGAGAGTTTGAAACCCATTAGGATGGGAAACAACCCATAACGGTTTCTCTGGCTGGTGAAGGCAGTAGATCACCTGCAAACCGGGGGCAAGGCGTGCCCGTAGAATACCATTTTCGTCTGTGAAGCGAACTTCTCCGTCTGGAAACAAGAAAGGAACCTGAGAAGCAGGGTCTGTCCCGTACAGCACTCGCAGTTCAAGCTGTCCCAACCGATCAAACCAGGTGCGCCTTACAGCAGCGACTAAGCTCGCCTTACAGTCTCCATAGAAAGCTGAAATCTCCTCTTCCCAATCTTTAGGAGCTAACAGACCGCTAATTGTGCCGCACAAACGATGGGATCCATGACCTAATTCCGGTATCTTAAAGACCAATTTATCCTCAAGCTGCTGGGGAAACATTACCGTTTCATTAAGATACCAAACCTCATCGAACACTGCATAAGTAGGCTTCTCAATTATTAATTCTCCTGGCGGGACTGGCCCTTCCAAAATCAAAACAGCGCTCAGTCTTTCGCCTGCCTCCAAGGATAACCAAGTATTCTCCCAACGAAGAGATGAGCCTTCTGGTTGCAGCCAACTCTTATGTTCACTCAGCTGAACAGAATCAAATAGGAGCTGGTTGTTGTAGTAAACCCCATCTCCCGGTTCAACTAAGGTCCATGTATAATTCCCAATAGAAACAACCTCATTCCGCCGCTGTAGGAACACGCCATCAGTGTTAAGGGGCATTATCCAATACCCTGTCTTGCTTGGCGCCCTAAGTATACCGTGGGCGCCGGTTAGTTCCAGCGCCAAGGGATACTCATAAACTCCAGGAGCAAGCCATTGGGAATCAAACCCCACTTCCCAACGAAAGACAAGTGGTTCACCACTGCCACCGCCTGAAAGGGGAGCATGATGTTGGAGCCATTTTTCATCTCCCTCAAGGCGATGTCTGAATCTCTCATTTCCAGTTATTCTTAATTCCCACTCGCCTTCTGAATAAAGCCAAACTGTAAAAGATTGTAGAGTGTTGGTCTTCCCTGCTGGCAGGGGGCCAGTTTTAAACACTGGCTCCACCGCACAGCAGGTACTAACAGTGAAGATAATCATCAGCACAGTACAGACTAAGGGTTTCAAATGCCCAACCCCACTTCTAGGGGACTGAAATGGACCCGTCTGGTATGGCCCGGTAGGGCAAGCTCAATACTTCGACTTCGCTGCGGCAGCACCCGTCCACTAGTAATAGGTACTTCCTCCACCACTCCTCCTAGGGCGTCGTAACAAACCATACGCCCAGAGAGTAAACCGTGGCGGTCCCCTGTATTCTGAAAAGTGACATAGACAACCCCATTTTGAAGTTTAAGATCACTTATCCCCATGCTTTCCTCTGCCCCTTCTGTAGACAAGAGCAGCAGGACTGCCAAACGAGTGTTGACACCATCATCCCGTCTAGAGTTTACAAAGAGGACCACATAGGCGCTGCTGAAGGAGTCATCTAGTAACTGCAGCGTAACGGTCTTTTTCCCATGTGGTTCAAGCAGGAATTCGTCTGTTCCCACTTGAACGATGGAACGTGCACGTACTACTGATTCCTGATCTTCCAGGAAGTACACCTGTCCATCGCCTGTCTGATCGAATAGGGCTAAATCCAACTGTACCTTCTGACTATGTTCTGCACTGGTTGAACAATGAATAGTGAAAACATCACCCTTGTTTACACCATGGGCTTCTATCACTACTGGCCATACTAGCACCTTACCATGACATGAACTGACTCCCAATCCCAGCAATATCATAAGTACTGCTAATACCCTCATATCTCTGGCACCACCGTAAACTGCACATCTATGGTGTACACTCCTGGCGCATCACTAAAATCACTTGTAAATCGGAAAGGCACACTTAACTGTGTTCCTTCTGGTCCTGTGGGT
>JAAYRO010000118.1 GCA_012518735.1 Bacillota bacterium | reverse complement strand
TTCGAGTCATATCGTACATTCGGGCCTGCAGATCGTCATCTGCTGCATTGAGCAAACCCTGTTCCTGCAGCCTAAAGAAAGGAGTCCCTTCTTCCACAATTAAGCTGTAACACGATAGATGAGTGGGTTGAAGATTGACAGCCTCTCTGAGACTTTCTTCCCAATGGGCAGGGGACTGGTTTGGCAGACCATAAATAAGATCTAAGTTGAAGTTCTCAATACCACACGCCTGGATCATTTCCACACTTTCTGCAATATCTGCTGCACCATGGGTACGCCCCAACTCAGCTAACAATCTGTCTTGAAACGCTTGTGCCCCTAGGCTGATGCGATTGACGCCAGCTTCTTTTATGGTTGTCAGCATCTCATGTGTTAAAGTGTTTGGATTAGCTTCTACAGTGATCTCCGGCTCTTGAACGAAAGAGAAACAAGAACGGAGAAAAACGATAAGGCCTCCTAGCCTATCCGGTGGTAACAGGGTGGGGGTTCCTCCCCCAATGAAAATTGTCTCAAACGTACAGTCTCGAACCTGTTCCTTGTAATACTGTGCTTCTTTCTGAACAGCAGAAAGATAGTTGTCCACGACCGCGCAAAACTGCTCACGGTCACTGACAACTATCGAATAAAAATCACAGTATAGACATTTCCTCTCACAGAATGGAACATGGACATAGATTCCAGTCATGTGTTCACCTAATCTACTTCTAAGATAGCCATAAAGGCTTCCTGAGGAATTTCCACATTGCCCAAACTCTTCATACGTTTCTTACCTTCTTTTTGACGTTCCAAAAGCTTCCGCTTTCGACTAATGTCTCCACCGTAACACTTAGCCAATACGTCTTTGCGGAGAGCTCGGACAGTTTCCCTAGCAATAATTTTGCTTCCTATTGCTGCTTGAATCGGAACCTCGAACTGCTGCCGAGGAATAACCTCTTTTAGTTTCTCCGCTAGGCTTCGTCCTCTAGCAACTGCTTTATCGCGGTGAACAATACATGACAAAGCATCTACTGGGTTACCGTTTAACAGAATATCCAGTTTGACTACATCCGACTGTTCATAGCCAATCAGCTCGTAGTCTAGGGATGCATATCCTTTTGTCCGGGACTTTAGCTTATCAAAGAAGTCCAGTAGAATTTCAGCTAAAGGCAGTTCATATTCAATACGAGCTCGTTCAGGCGTAACGTACTCCAAATTCGTAAATGTCCCCCGCCGTTCTTGACACAAATCCATGACAGCACCTACAAAGTCATCAGGCACCATAATCGCGGCCTTCACAAAAGGTTCTTCCACAAACTCAATGTTAGCTTCTGGGGGCAGAGCTGAGGGATTATCAACATCTTTAACACTACCATCAGATAAGGTAACACGATACACCACACTTGGGGCGGTAGTAATGAGGTTAAGATCAAACTCCCTCTCCAATCGCTCCTGGACAATCTCTAAGTGAAGTAGACCTAAAAACCCACATCTATAACCAAATCCTAGAGCCACCGAAGACTCAGCTTCATACGTTAAGGCTGCATCGTTTAACTGAAGTTTATCAAGGGCATCCCGCAGATCAATGTACTCTTCATTCTCAACTGGATACAATCCACAGAACACCATGGGCTTAGCAGGCCGATACCCTGGTAGTGGCTCCTGCGCAGGGTTATCAGCTAGAGTAATTGTATCGCCTACCCTTGTATCCCTAACGTCTTTCATACTGGCTGTGACACAGCCTACTTCACCAGGTCCCAATTCCTTTATCCCTACTAATTCTGGGCGAAAAACCCCCAACTCACTTACTTCGAACTTCCGTTGAGAACTCATCATCATAATAGTGTCTCCCACTCGAATCGTTCCATCTAAAACACGAGTATAGGCAACAGCACCCCTGTATTGGTCATAGTGGGAGTCAAAGACCAAGGCCCGCACAGGTGCTGTTGGATCTCCTTGAGGTGCAGGAACCTTTTGAACTACAGCTTCAAGAATCTTATCAACACCTTCACCTGTTTTTGCGCTTACCAAAACAGCATCTTCTCCATCGAGACCGATGCTTTCTTCTAATTCATGTATTACCCTCTCTGGATCAGCGTTAGGTAGATCAATCTTGTTAATCACTGGGATAATCTCTAGATCATGCTCTAAAGCAAGGTATAAATTAGCCAGAGTTTGGGCTTCTATTCCTTGAGACGCGTCTATAACGAGCAGTGCCCCCTCACATGCTGCCAAACTACGAGAGACCTCATAGGAGAAGTCAACATGCCCTGGAGTATCAATTAAGTTTAGAATGTACTCCTCCCCATCTAGAGCCTTATAAGTCAACCGCACTGCTTGGAGCTTAATTGTAATTCCACGCTCACGCTCTAAGTCCATAGAGTCCAACACCTGATCCGCCATTTCGCGCTCACTTAGTGTGCCCGTATACTCTAAGATGCGATCAGCCAAGGTGGACTTGCCGTGATCAATATGGGCAATAATGCAGAAGTTCCGGATGTTCTTTTGGGTCATACACAAACCAAATCCTTTTTAAATGTAGTCTATTAGCGGCTTTATTATATCATAGAACCAATAGATTTGAAAATAGAGCCCAAACTTGAATTTATGCTAATCCTCAGTTCCCTTACTTGTTTTCCTACTAAAACGTTCCCTAACAAGATTCCAAATAAACTGCGTTTCCTCCATTCGCAGAGCAATACTGGCCAATAGATAAACTACAACCCCAACTCCTATGGCGCCGAATGTCTGAATCAAACGTCCCAGTGTTCTCCCTGTATCAACCACAAAACCTAAGTAACTGCTCGTATAATAAGCAGCACCACCCATTACAAGAGAACCAATTACTGCTTTTACAAAAGTACTAAGAAGGCCCATTCCATCAACGCCACCTAGTTTCTTCCGAAGAATAAACAAAGCAATAAGCATATTCAATATGGAAGTGATGGAGAAAGCGAGGGCCAACCCCCCATGGCCTAAGGTTGTCCACTTTAAGAACATCAAACTAAGTAAGAAGTTTATCACTACTGTAGAAAGCCCAACTTTTACTGGTGTAATCGTATCCTGCAGGGAATAATAGCCTCGAGTAATAATCTGAATCGCCGATTGAGCAAACAGCCCAGGAGCGTAAAACAGCAGAGCGTATGCAGTTGCCTGAGTATCAACGGCTGTGAACTCCCCAGACTCGAAAAGCAGGCGAACAATGGGTACACGCAAAAATGCCATACCTACCGCTGAAGGAATAGTTATAAAAAATACTACCCGCAGTCCGAATGAGAAGGTCTTGCGGAAATCTCCCATTTCTCCTTTTGCTACCAATCTAGACAGAGTGGGGAAAATGGCTGTGGAAATACCCATGGCAAAAATCCCCAAGGGAAAATTAATTAAACGATTTGCTAAACGCAGAGCAACAATAGAACCAGTCTCCAGCATAGATGCTAAGTTCTGGCTGACGATAGTATTAACCTGAGCAATAGACAAACCGACAATTGCAGGAAGCATTAATTGGCCCATCCGCCGGATACCCGGGTGTTTTAGATCAATCACTGGCCGATAGCGACCCTCAGCATGCTTGTACACTCGAGGGAACTGAATAGAAAAACTGCCGATAGAACCTACAATGGTCCCCACTGCCATCCCCATAATCCCCATAACTGGTCCTAAGATATACGCTCCTAGGATTTGTCCCAAATTATAGATAATGGGACCAACTGCAGGCAGTGCAAACTGTTGATAGGAGTTGAGAATCCCCATTTCCAAACCAGACAAAGCAGTGAAAAAGACCGCTGGAAACGTAATCCGCATCAACAGAATAAGCAGTTCTCTTTGTTCGCCTGCAAATCCAATCCCAACAAGCGGGGCTAAGCTGGGGGTGAAAATTACTCCTAAAATCATAACTATTAAGAGAGCGGAGACAGTCAGATTTAGAAATACACTCGCGACATACCAAGCTTCATCCTCCTGGTCACGAGCAAGATACTGTGTAAACACAGGAATAAATGCAGAGCTTAACGCACCTCCAACTAAGAGTTGATACATTAAGTCTGGCAGAGCAAACGCAGCAAAAAACACATCTGTAGTTCCTGTTCGCCCAAACACCTCTGTAATAGCCCGTTCTCGAATAAAACCAAGAATTCGACTAATTAAGATTGCAAACATTACAATACCGGCTGCTTTAGCAACACGTCCTTTATTCTCACTCGAACTCGACATCTATCTCGCTCCCCTTTTAAATCAACAAGATGGGAAATTCGCTTCCAGCAGCCAATTTCCTCTTTCAGAGTGCTTGAGCGAGAATCTTCGCCAACAACTCTGCAGATAGTAAGGCCTCCTCTAAAGTGTTCTCCACTGAGCCCAACTCTATGATAACACTATTCGGATGTAAGTGCTGATTGTAGCGGGCATCTTTTCGAATTTGGATTGGACGCATTAGACCAGGGTACAGACGATCACTAATTTCTTTCAGTCTGCGGGCAAACGCTAGATTCTTTTGATAGTTAGGATGTGAGAGAGGAATCGTTTCTGCTGTACCAACCACTAAGAGAAGTTTAGCCACATTGCGCCCATTAATTTGAGCCACTGGTTCAGGAACATCCGCATCTCGGTGCACATCCAAAACCATACCGATGCTTGGTAGTTTTGTCAAGATCTCCCGAACTGTTTTTTCTGAATTGGCATACGCATAATCTAATGTAGGAAGTGTGTGAATTTTTGTCTCGTGAATAGTACCAATACCCAGCTTGTTAAGGGCATTAGCCAAATGCCTTCCGACCTCCATAACACCAGTGATGGTCGGATCTGAATGTGTACGAAACGTATAATGTGCTGCTTGAGACGTTCCGACAGCCACATTTCCACCCAGATACATCTCAGATGTATGAGTATGATAAATGAGCACACGGGGCGTAAGACTGTCCGGTTCAGGGGATTTTACACCAGCCTCATGAGGGCGAATCGGATCAGGTGCGAAGGTCAACTCCTGAATGAAAACAAACGGTCTCTCCTCCCATGCTCGGCTTCCTGATGCAGAGGGAACAGAAAACGGCAGTGTAGCTTCTAGCAGCGATAAGGGATCGCCTAAATCATAACTCGTAAGGAAATAGATGAGAGAGCGGAGTTCCAAACCCCTGGTGTATCCTTCAAATTCACTAGAATGGGGCATCCCCCACCTCAGTAACGCACGGGCTAGGGAATGATCAAAGCTTGTGTCCGTAAGGAAAATACTGCAGGCAAAGAAGATTACAAGTATAAATAGTAACCCTAATACAAGGACCGGTATACCCACATTCGCTTTCCTTCTTAGTGGGCGCATTCTTAGACGCAATTTTACAGACAACCTTCGGATCCTCAAGCGCATGCCTCCACCTCTTCTCTCCCAAAATATATTTGTCCAGGTAACGAATTATGATAAACTATAAGTAACCTGAATCTATAAGGAGAGGAGTACTAGTATGCGATTTTTAAGGACCACTGCTGTTCTACTAGCCCTGCTGCTAAGTGGTTATGCAATTTGGCAGATCCAAGGATTACACTCTACTGTTGACGAACTTCGACATCAAATAGATATGGTGCAGACACTTCCTTCAGAACAAGACCAAGTAGTTATTTTCCTTGTCAAATCTACTCCAACCGACTTCCTGCTTGTTCCAGTAAATCGTACCATCGATCAGATAGCTAGCCCATTAGTGGCTCTCCAAGCCCTTATCGATGGACCCCAACCGAACGAAGAACTCCATCAATCTGTACCACCTACCACCCGCGTTCTTGGTTTAAGTATCTTCAACGGTCTTGCAACAGCCAATTTCAGCAAGGAACTAATACGGGATTTCAATGGAGGTTCACAACTGGAGGCCCATCTTGTTGACGCTATTGTCAACACACTTACGGAATTTCCCGAAATCAAAGAGGTTCAAATTCTTGTTGAAGGAGAGAAGGTAGATAGTATTGGCGGACATATTCTCATTGAATATCCACTAAAACGTGAAGTCTAGAAAATACCCCTAGGACATATCTTGTGATAGAAAGAGCATCCTGGGGGGTTTTTATGCAGAGAGTCCTCTTAATTGGTCACCCTAATGTAGGAAAGAGCGCTGTATTTTCACATCTAACCGATAAATTTGCCGTTATCTCAAACTATCCTGGCACAACTGTTGAAGTAATGACAGGTATCTGCCGAAAAGGTAGATTAGAGATAGAGATAATCGATACCCCCGGCATCTATTCACTGTATCCCCTTACTGCAGAAGAGTCTATTACCCGAACTATTCTGGCGTCAACGCCTATCAGGTACGTGATCCATGTGGTAGATGGAAAAAACACAGAACGTATGCTGCCCTTAACTCTAGAACTTATTGAACTGGGATTCCCCGTTATTCTAGCCGTAAATATGTTGGATGAAGTAGAGCGTGGTGGAATAAAGATTGATTTCTTAGGTCTACAAGCAGAGCTTGGTATCCCTGTAGTAGGGACAAATGGCCTATCTGGTGAAGGGCTTCCTCGTCTAAAACACCTACTGTTCCATACTGCACCTTCAAACACACTACCCTCTTCTCCTGTTATCCCCTTAACACCTCATTCGAAACAACAACAGCATTACAGAAACAGAGCCCAAGAAATAACCACTCATCATGTAGATTACGGTCCGAACCTCTCTCCCTGGACCATCCTCGACACAATCCTTTTACACCCTATTGTAGGACTTATTATTGGGATACTTTTTCTATACACAATCATCTATCAAGTAATGGGCCAATTCGCCGCGGGCTTCCTTGTAGATCTCATTGACACCCATATATTTAAATCCCTAATAGACCCATGGTTCGCTAAGATTACAGACCCTATCTCCAACACCCTATTCGCTTCGCTGCTCTCCGGTGACTACGGTCTATTCACTTTAGGATTTAGATACACTTTTGTCATTATTCTGCCTATTGTAGGCGTCTTTTTCTTTACCTTCGCACTGCTGGAGGATTCAGGCTATCTTCCTCGATTCGCGGCTGTAATGGACAGATGGTGCCAATACATAGGTTTGAGTGGAACAGCCATGATTCCCCTAGTACTCGGCTTAGGCTGTGGTACAATGGCCGTACTATCTACCCGCATCCTTGAAACAAGGCGCGAACGAAAAATCGCCACATTTCTCTTAGCATTGGTCATTCCATGTTCGTCCCAAATGGCACTCTTTGTATCTTTACTTTCATTACATCCCCAAGCGTTTATAGTGTGGCTGTTTACACTACTCACTGTTTTCCTGGGAGCCGGTTCATTATCTGCCCTAGTGCTGCCAGGTTCTGAATCTACTTTCTGCCAAGAGATTCCACCCCTCCGCTTACCTAATCTAAAACGGAGCTTAAGCAAGACAACCCATCGCCTTACCTGGTACATATATGAGGTAATTCCGTTGTTTTTCACTACAACTCTAGTAATCTGGCTCAGTTCTCTTGTTGGTGTTTTTCCTTTTCTCATAAGTTGGCTGGAAACATTAGCATTTTGGCTGAGACTACCTCAAGAGTTTGCCTCTGTTTTCCTCTTAGGTTTCTTCCGACGTGATTACGGAGCAGCTGGTCTATACGACCTAGCTCCCTCCTTAAACTGGCAGCAGCTTGCTGTAATTAGTGTAGTGTTGACCCTGTTTACTCCATGCAGTGCCCAACTCATAACAATGATTAGAGAACGGGGCCTCTGGTGGACTCTGGTAATCACCTTAACTATTATGGGCATTTCAATCTGCACAGGCGTTATCTTAGCTAGATGGGTATTATGAAAGGAGGTCCCCTTATGGAGTCCTCCCTCAGTTCATTCCCAATAAACAGCAAAGTCAAGATTCTATCTCTTCGATTACAGGAAACAGACATGATCCGAAAACTGGCAAGTCTCGGAATTTCCCCAGGAGCGGCTGTTATAATCCATCAAAACAGTCCTATGCTCCTAATCTCAGCTGGTCAAACCATTGTGGCTATCCGCCCATCGATTGGCGATCAGATCATAGGTACCCTAACTTAGGTATTGAAAAACCTCGTCATAATCCACACCTTCGTGAAAAGCAATATTCAGAGCGCCTGCTACCACATCTGTTACCTCATCGATCAAGGAATCAATTTCTTTTGGAGTAACAATCATTGTACCCATATAAGGTTCTAGAACTTCACCGATTAACTGCCGTTTATCCTGTTCTCGAATAGGTTCAACAGGCATCTGCCTGCGACCCAGCAGGAAGTCAGGATCTACAGGAAATTCTGTCCGTTTTGGAATATAGTCTGTTTCTTCATTTCCAATTCTGCCCTTTTCTAATAAGTCGAGAGCATCAGAAACGATGGTTACAGCATGAACAACAGTTGGAATCCCAATAGCTATTACAGGAACGCCTAGTGTTTCAAGATTAATAGGTAACCGTCGGTTACCCACCCCTGCACCAGGATTAATGCCCGTATCTGAGATCTGAATCGTGCTGCACAATCTTTCCACACTGCGACTGGCCAGAGCATCAATACAGATTACGGCTTTCGCACCAATGCGCTCTGAAACACCCATAATAATCTCACCGGTCTCAATACCCGTTAGGCCAAGCACGCCTGGGGAAATGGCCGCGATGGGACGTAATCCTTTACGCAGCTCTGGCGGAGACATCTCCAGTAGATGACGGGTTACCATAAGGTTCTCTACGACTCGTGGACCTAACGCATCTGGAGTCGCATTCCAGTTACCTAACCCGACCACCAAAACTCCATCTTCTGGCCCTAGTCCTGACTGCTCCATAAACCACTCCAGCTCTTTAGCGAGGAGTTGAGCAATGTCCTCCTGGACTTCCCGATTGTGTTCCCGCAAAATTGGTGCTTCAATTGTACTATAGTGACCGGGAGCCTTGCCCATCATTTGAGCTCCCAAATCGCTTTCCACAGTCACTCTACTAATAGTGGCATACTCTGTTTTTTCTGTATCCACCTTTACACCTGGCAGCTCAGGTGGACCTTCCTTTTCCACAATTACTTCATGTGATTCTAAGGCTAAATCGGTCCTAATATTGTATTTCTCAAAGAATTCCCGTTCTCCATAACTATCTTTCATAGGTGAACCTCCTTACTAACTCTCCGATTACTGTTAGAGTAACCAGAACAGGAGGTGTTATTCCCCAACCACTAATTCATCAACACTGACGGGTCGCCGAATAATACCTTCGTTATAAAGAAAGTCAATTGTCTCTTCAAGACATAATCGAACTTCTTCTGTTATATCCGATTCGAAAGAGTATTTTTCTGCGATACGCTGAACCACAGGCAGTGGTAAGTTCATTTCTGCAGCTGCTAATTCCAATACCTCATCAAAATTTTCATTGATAAAAGCCAGACTTTCGGCATGGGCCCCTTGAAATGCTGCCACCTCTGGGCTGTCTACCAACGTTGCAGGAACCACCGTAAAGGTCATGCCCCCAATCAGTCCTTCTCCATCCCGTAAAACTTCAATCCTGCCTCCTTGAAGCAGTCTAGACATGACAGGTTCCACTACCATCGCTGCATCTACTTGATTACTTTGTAAAGCCGTAATTCCATCAGGAATTAGCAGATTCACTACCTGCACATCACGTAAGGATAAACCTTGTTCTGCAAGAATCTTGGTTAATAGGAAATGGGCTTCTGTTCCAAGGGGAACGGCAATTTTCTTTCCTCTCAATTGATCGAGTCGTGTCCCACCAGGCAGGGCAGCTAAAGCAAACGCTCTAGGTGCTTGACTGTATGCTCCAATTATTCTAATATCTCTGCCACCAGCTTTAGAGACGATGGCAGAAGTACCACCCATAACAGGAGCAATTGACAAGTTTCCAGACGCCATGGCTTCTGTCATTGCACTCCCCACTAAGAACGTGTTGTACTCCACAGACCAGCCTTGGGCACTTAGAAAGCCATGCTGCCGTTCAACCATACTGGGCAGATTAAAAGGCATGGGGTTATAAGCAATTTGTACCGTACGGGACTGGGCCCCTACCGCTGCCGCCCCGGTTAAGACAATCAGCAAGACTATTATCATTAATCTCCAATATCTTTTCAATACGCCACCCCCATTGTCAAATCTACAATCTTCTGTCTCCAATGTTGACACTCTTCACTCTTAAGATTCCGCGGAAATGGTAAATCAAATACAATATCGTGCTGAATCACTGCTGGGCGTTGGCTCAATAGGATAAGACGGGTGCCTAGTGTTAAGGCCTCATCAATATCATGGGTAACCAAGATACAAGTAACGCCCTGCTGCCATATATTGTGCAGCTCTTTTTGAAGACTCGAACGAGTGCTGAGATCTAAATTGGTTAGTGGTTCATCTAGGAGAAGCACATCAGGTTCAGGAGCTAATGCTCGGGCCAAGGCCACCCGTTTAGCCATCCCACCCGACAATTCATGAGGAAAGGCATTCTTAAACTCACTCAAGTGCATCTTAGCCAAAAACCGCTCTCCTTTGTTTCCCGCAAGGCGCACATTATCTAAGACGGTAAGCCACGGAAACAAACGAGGGTCTTGAAATACATAGCCCCGCTCTAGGCTGGGACCTGATACTTCTTTCCCCTTATATAGGCAGCGACCACTAGAAGGAGCAGTCAGACCAGCCATTATCCGCAGCATGGTAGTCTTTCCGCAGCCACTTGGACCAATAATTGTAACAAATTCCCCCTCCTGGATCGCCAAATCCATATTTTGGAGGGCCACTATCGTTCCCCGACCATCTCCATCATTGAACTTCTTGGAGACGTTTTCCAACTGCAGGACTGGTCTCGCCATGGACCTCACCTCGCACAGGTTCACTTCGAAGCTGCCATATAGGCAGCATACGTTTTTGAACGCCCACAAACAGTATGTCAATAAACATGCCAATGAACCCGATAGCAGCAATCCCTACCAGCATTTCATCGACCCGCGCTAGTGAACGGGAGGACATAATCAGATAACCTAATCCACTGCTGGAAGCGAGCATTTCTGCCGCAACCAATGCCCGCCAACTCATACCCATTCCAAGGCGCAGACCTGTAAAGATAGCCTGAAAACTCCCGGGCAGAATCAACTTTGTCAATGTCTTGCCAGCCGGTAAACACAGAGCCCGACTTACTTCCCAATATTCATTAGGAATCTGTTGGACACCGAGGGCAGTATTTATTGCAATGGGAAATACAGATGCATAGAAGATAACTGCGAATTTAGAACCTTCTCCAATTCCAAACCACAGCAAAAAGAGGGGAATCCATGCTGTAGGCGGCACCTGCCGCAGAAAATGGAGTATGGGACCGAACCATATTTGGCTTGCAGGAATCCAACCCATAAGTATGCCTAGCGGTACACCAACCACAATAGCCATACCGAACCCTACGAGAACCCTAGACAAACTGTCTATAATGTGTTCTGTTAATAAACCTTTTCCAGTTAGGTATAGAAAGGCATCCCAAACCTCGCCTATCGTAGGAAAGACTCCTGCATTCAAACGACCTGTAGCACCTAGGACAAACCAAATGAGAATAACAATGCAGGGGATCACCCAAGCCTGCCACGAATACTTTGCCTTCTCCAGCATGAATTACCCCTCCCTTCTAAACCAAACACTATCCTCTAATTGGATTTCTTTCGACACGTATACGTTGTATGGAGAGTTTCGTGAGCCGTTTTACTGCCAGGGTATCCTAACCAGTTCTCATACAGAGCGGCGACTGCAGGATTCTGCTGTGACTTATGCATAGGCAGTCTCTTGTCATCTCTGTAGAGTCCTGCTCCCCTTTCATACCGAACATGACGATTTACATTCGTGATAGGCTGACCGGCTCCTCCAATACAGCCTCCAGGACAAGCCATTACTTCCACTAGATGGTAATGAACTTTTCCAGCACGCATATCCTCCAAAACCTTTTTTGCATTAGCTAAACCATTTACTACTGCTAATCGAATAGGCATCTCATTAATGACAATCTCACAGCTGCGCAGTCCTTCATAACCGCGTACATCTGAAAAGACAACATCCTTCAGTTCTTGTTCTGTCAAAATCTCATAGGCTTGACGGAGTACTGCTTCTGACACTCCACCAGTAACCCCAAAAATAATGCCAGCACCAGTTACAAATCCAAAAGGCTGATCTAGAGGCGTTTCTTCTAGTGATGGGTAATCAATACCAGCCTCTTTAATCATTCGAGCCAGTTCCTGTGTAGTAATGACTAAATCCACATCTGGTGCACCATCGGTGGTAAACTCATCGCGCTGGGCTTCGAATTTCTTAGCGGTGCAGGGCATGATGCTGATCATGAATAGATCTTGAGCTGGAATTCCCAATTCTTTACTATAATGCTTCTTCACTAAGGAACCCAGCATCTGTTGAGGTGAACGGCAGCTCGAAAGATTATCTAGGTATTCAGGATAAAACTGCTCCGCGTATTTCACCCAAGCTGGACAGCATGAGGTAAATTGGGGAATATTTTGCCCTGACTGTACTCGCTCAATAAATTCCTTTGTTTCCTCTATCACTGTAATATCAGCGGCAAAACTCGTATCAAAAACCTTGGAAACACCCATAGTACGCAGGGCAGTGACTAACTGACCCATACTGGATTGACCTGGAGGAAGGTTGAACTCTTCTCCAATGGCCACACGTACAGCTGGTGCAATTTGAACCACTACTGTCTTGGTAGAATCATTGATAGCATCCCAAGCCTCTTGAATCTGGGATCGAATGGTCAAGGCACCTGTTGGACAAATAGCTGCACATTGACCACAATTGACACAATCTGTTTCCCTTATGTCTTGGTTAAAAGCAGTACTTACAACCATGTCGGAACCGCGGTGAGCAAAATCTAGAACTCCAATGCCCTGCAGTTCTCCACACATTCGAACGCACTCGCCGCATAAGATACATTTATTCGGATCTCGAATTACAGTCACACCACTGTTATCGATGGGCAATCGCTCTTCCGTTCTTTCAAAACGGACGTCGTCAACTCCAAAGCGATGTGCGTACTCCTGCAATTTGCAGTTTCCGCTTCGATCGCATGTAGTACACTCTCCATCGTGACGAGCCAAAATTAGCTCAAGAGCCATCTTCCGCAATCTTCGAACCATTGCAGTATTGGTTCTGATCACCATACCTTCCTCTGGAGGAGTGTGACAAGCGGCCACGATTCCTCGCCCATCAATGTCTACCAAACACATGCGGCAGGCACCATAGACGCTGAGATCGGGATGATGACATAAAGTGGGAATATCTACACCAGCATTACGAACGACTTCCAGGACGCTAGTTTCACCATTCAGCGTTACGCTCTTGCCATTAACCATCAGCCAACCCATTAAGCTACCTCCTCAATGGCCTTGAACTTACAAACAGTTACACAAGCGCCACATTTAATACATTTCTCCGGATCAATAACAAACGGCTTACCCACCTTGCCAGAGATGGCCTCTGCAGGACACTTCCGAGCACAGAGTCCACAGCCTTTACACTTGTCATCCATAATCTGGTATCTCTTAAGACCCTGACAAACCCCGGCAGGGCAGCGTTTTTCAACAACATGAGCAAGATATTCATCTCTGAAATTTTCCAAAGTAGATAAAACAGGATTAGGTGCAGTTTTGCCCAAACCACAGAGGGAACCAATCTGTACTGTTTCCCCTATTTCAACCAGCAGGTCTAGATCCTCCAAGGTACCCTTTCCATCAACTATTCTTTGAAGAATATCAAGCATATGAAGGGTCCCCTCTCGACAGAACACGCACTTGCCGCAGGACTCGTTTTGAATGAAGTTCATGAAAAAGCGAGCAACTTCAACAATACAGGTGTTTTCATCCATAACCACTAAACCGCCAGAACCAATCATGGCCCCCGCTTGTCTCAGTGAGTCAAAATCCAGCGGTAGATCCAGAAATTCTTCTGTTAGGCACCCACCAGAAGGGCCCCCAATTTGGACTGCCTTAAGTTTTCCACCACCACGTATGCCGCCACCGATTTTGAATACCACTTCATTAATAGTCCGGCCCATAGGAACTTCAACCAAACCCGTGTTTAGAACTTCCCCTGTAAGGGCAAATGTTTTTGTACCAGGGCTGCTTTCTGTTCCAATAGACTTAAACCAATCGCTCCCTCTTCGCAGAATATGAGGAAGATTAGCAAGGGTTTCTACGTTATTAATGATTGTCGGTTTACCCCACAGCCCAGATACTGCCGGAAATGGCGGTTTTGGTCGGGGCATTCCTCGCTCACCTTCAATGGACGCAATTAAAGCGCTTTCTTCCCCACAAACAAAGGCACCGGCACCTTCTTTTACCTGAACGTCAAAGGAAAACCCCGAACCTAGAATGTTTTCACCTAACAAGCCGTATTTACGGGCATCGCTGATGGCCTTCTTGAGTCGCTTTACGGCCAAAGGATACTCTGCACGTACATAAATGTATCCTTTGCTAGCTCCAATTGCGTAACCAGCAATCATCATCCCCTCAATAACACTATGGGGATCGCCTTCCATAATACTCCGATCCATAAAGGCGCCCGGATCCCCTTCGTCTCCATTACAGATGATATATTTCTGATCTGCTTCTTGAGATGCAGCAATACTCCATTTGCGACCAGCTGGAAAACCGCCACCACCCCGTCCTCTTAGATTGGACGTCAGTACTTCGTTCACAACATCTTCACTAGTAAGACTAAGGGCTTGGGCGGCACCTTCATATCCTCCTACAGCTATATAAGCTCGGATATCTTCAGGATCAATGACACCGCAGTGACGGAGTACTACACGCTGCTGATATTTGTAGAAAGGAATTTCATTTTCTTTCGGATATACTTCGCCTGTATTGGGATCGTGATAAAGCAGCCGTTCTACCACATCACCTGAGACTAAAGCGTCAATAATGCTCGATGCATCTTCTGGCTTCACTTTTGTGTACAAAATGCCCTCAGGTTCGATTCTTACTAAGGGACCCTGCTCACAGAAACCATGACATCCGCTCTTTATGGCAGCAATACCATTATCATCGGCCTGTTCATGCTCCTCAAGAAGATAATCTATGGTAATGTCTAAGTTCCGCTTTTCTAACTCAGCTTGCAGTTCATCATAGACAAGAAGCGAGCCGTTAGCGACACAGCCAGTCCCAGCGCAGACTAGAATCTGTGCCTTTGTCTTCTTTACAGCTTCGTTATACTCTCTTTGAACATCTAAAATATCGGCGCGGTTTTTAAGCATGACTCGTTTCCTCCTCTTCTAACATATCAAGAATCATGACAATTGCCTGAGGAGTCATTTGACCATATACCTTGTCATTAATCGTCACTACAGGGGCAAGTCCACATGCACCCAAACAAGACACTGTCTCAATTGTGTATCGTCTATTCTTAGTCGTAGATTTTCCCTTTTCTAAACCCACCCGTTCACAAATGGCTTCGTAAACAGGCAGCGAGCCACGTACATGGCAGGCAGTACCATCACATACTTTAATGACGTATTTGCCCTTTGGTTCCAGCGAAAACTGAGCATAAAATGTTGCTACTCCATAGACCGTTGCTGGGGACAATTGTAGAGCCTCTGCAACGCTGTTTAGAACGTCTTTAGGTAGATAACGATACTGCTCCTGCATCTCCTGTAAAATCGGAATCAAAGCGCTTTGATTCGTTCCATACCTTTTGACTGCAGCAGCCACGTTGTCGTCTACGTTAATCGTATTCAATCCTTCATCACGTACAACTGACTGTTCTAGAGTTGTCATCCATTACCACACTCCCTATTCCATAATTCTTCTCCAGCTCTAACTGTAGAATCTATTCCATTTGATTGTGATTGATCTCCTAATCACGATTCTAGCATAAATAACTACCCTTTGTTGACTTTGTCAAACTTTTAACAAACTGTTGACGCCGATCTCAGATATGAGGTTACAGTCTAGGGATTTTGCAGTGAAATGCTTGAAATCTTGGCAGTCTAATGATATAATTACAGCGGAAATTTGCCTGAGGAGGTGAATAGAATTGGCAAACAGTAGATCAGCAGAAAAGAGAGTTCGAGTTAATGCAGCTAAACGAAGCCAGACACTTGCCCATAAATCGGCACTAAGAACTTCAATTAAGCGGTATCTTTCCGCTCTAGAGGAAGATCCAGCCAATGCACCCGCCCACCTTCAACAGGCAGTTAAAGCGCTGGACAAGGCGGCAGCAAAAGGCATTATCCATAAAAACGCAGCGGCTCGCAAGAAATCACGTCTCACCAAGAAGTTAGCTGACTTAGCATAATAAAAAAAGCGCCCCTCCGATTTGGATGAGGCGTTTTATTTATTTTGTCAGCTTTACAATAAGCTCCTCTAAGACCTTGTCTCCCCGAACCCCCAACTTCATTTCCCTATCTGCCCCAACTACTGCTTCAAAACCAGCCAGCAGTTCATCCATTGTAAAGTTCTGAGCAAAAGGTTCTGTTTTCTTTAAGGGATACGAGCTGTTCTCTCCCATTTGACGAGCTGTTTCTTCTATAGATGTAGTCCTTGTCTTTGCAGCAAGGATAAGGCGCAGCTGCCGCTCAATTAAGGGTAGTATGCGCATTGGCGACTCGCCCCCATCAATCAGCACTTTCAACACATTGAGGGCCTCAGAACGCTTTCGCTGAGAAATGAAATCTGTAAGCCGAAACACTGTATTGTTCTCCAGTTCGCTTGGAGCCAAAGAAGTGATTGATTGGACATGGTCCATAGTGATCTCTGGTTCATCATGAGCTAGGGTCAAAAGTTTGTCCAGCTCATTATGGACAAAAAGGAGGTTTGAACCTACCTTGTCCACAAACAATTGGCATACAGCACGTTTCATTACCTTACCCTGCTCATAGCAGTAGTCCATGATATATCGGATCAAGGATTCGCCCCGTAATGGTTCACACTTTATTTCTACAGCGAACTCTTTCAGCATCTTTACATACTTCAATCGATTATCCAACTTGTTATAGAAAAGTGCCAAGGAATTGGCTTGTTCCTTAGAATGGAGCCATCGAACTACAGTCTCCATAACAGATGAGGGAACTGATTCTGCATCCATTACTGCAACAACCTTTGAACCACCACCCCAAGGAGCGGTTGCTAACTCCTCCAAAATAAACCCGGCCTCAGTGTTTTTCGAACCATAGAATACGGCCCAGTTCCAATCGGAGAACCCCTCCTTTAACACCCGATCCCGTAAAGCATCAAGTACGGCCTCCCGCCATACTGTCTCAGAACCGTGCACCAAATAGGCACGCTGTAAAGGTCCTGTCTTTATCTTTTTTATCATTTGCTGCATGGTAATCCCTCCGCAGACTTAAATATTCAGTGCCATGTCCCTGAAAACCTTCTAAGGATCCCGAACCATACATAATAAGTTTGAGGTCCGTTCAGGGTTGTAGCCCACCGAATCCCCCTACTATCAAGATTGTCCAACACTTCTTGATGAGGATGACCAAAGGAATTAGGGCCAACTGAAATACAAGCCCAGCGTGGATTAACAGCCTCGTAAAACGGTTCGTGCCACCCTGTCTTACTGCCATGGTGGGGCACCTTAATCCAGTCTGCTGACAATGCTTCTTCTCTATGCAGCAGATCCCACTGACCTATTTTCTCTAAATCACCGGTAAACAACATCCGTACACCTTGATACTTCAGCATAAACACTAGTGAGTTGTTGTTGTAATCAGAGCCGGTATTCTCCAGCAATTCGTATGGATGGAGGAAGGTCAACTTTATACCTCCAGTCAGTTCCATGCTATAACCAGCACGCACTGAAATATGCTTAATTCCCTTTTCCTGAATAAGCTCTAAATACCGCTCATAACTGGGTGTAGTATGGAGATGACCGTTGTCCAGTACCACCCCTACATCCATGTTTTCTAAAACAGCCAACAGCCCAAACAGATGATCTTCGTGTGGATGGGAAAGAATAATCATATCTAATCGATCGACTCCACGATGACGCAGATATGGCAGGAGTCTCTGTTCGCCAACATTCCGTCCTCGGGCCTGCCAATATACTGAATCACCGCCTCCATCCACAAGAATATGCTGACCGTATGGAGTTCGAATGTAGTAACAATCACCTTGTCCTACATTAACAGCAGTCACTTCCAGAGGGCTTTTTAGACTGGGCGGCAGACTAGTAAAGCAGAGTACTGCCGCAGTACAAACACAAAGATGACGGAGTGACTGACGAGGTCTTGTAACGCGTGGTCGTCTAAGGAGCCATCCCCCATAGATGAACAGACACCACCACAACAGCAGATCGAGCCAGATGAATCTCTGAGGACGCCAAACAACGGCCTTGGGTACCAAGAGATGTTCTAGAAAGCCTACAATACCATTGGTCATGTTAACGAGATATCCAAATCCAAGAGAACCAAGACCACAGGCTACTGCAAAACCCCCTAAAATAAGAAGAAACACCAAAGGTAAAAACAGCAAAGTTGAAAGAGGACCAAATAAAGGGAGTTCCCCGAAACTGTATAACAAGACCGGAGCTGCACTTATCTGCGCTATACATGAAACAGCCAACGAGCTGAGAATAAAATTAAGTCCTTTCTTCCCCCGAAACCGGATAGACGGACCCCACAACAAGATACCTCCAGAAGCCAAGAACGATAGGACAAAACTTTGGCTAAAAAGGAGTCGAGGAGATACCAACAGCAGTCCACACCCTACGGCAGCCCAGATCTGCAGTGGATCTAAAGACACTCCCCTTAATGAGGCAACCCCCCCAAAAACAAACATAAACAGAGCACGTTTAGCAGACGTACTGCTGCCAGACAAGACTATATAGACAAGCAGGATAAATTGGGTCACTAGGGCCTTAAGTAAGGGGCGCAGAGGTAGGCGATTTACGAACCAACTAACGAGGAAAGCAACCAAACCTACATGCATTCCAGAAATGGCCAACAAGTGAGAAATCCCCAACTTACTCCAATTCGCTTCTTGTTCCTTATCTATCCCACTCCGATCCCCTAACACCAAAGCCAGCACTAATCCTGGCTGCTCCACATGTCGCTGAATATTGTCTTTCATGCGGTGTTGAAGCCTGACCAAGAGGGAAGGCTTGGTTTCATTTTTTGTTACTGTGTATTCTGTAGGATAGCACAATCCATAGACATTATTCCGCGCCAAATAGGTCCGGTAGCAGAAAACTCCCGGATTCGGTGCCTGGGGTGGTGTAGAAACGATCCCGCGGAAAGCCAAATGATCTCCTACACCAATATGGACGTCTAGGGGAAGATGAACAGCCACCTTTGAGGAAGATGGCAATTTGACCACTACCCTAGTATCGTAGCTCAGATCCGTTACTTGAGTAACAATTCCCTCCAATTCTAGAGGAGTGGGCTGATCCCAAACCATAGAAGGTTCTGCAGCTTGACCTATTGCAATCCCAATCCCAGCTGTAACAAACCAAAACATTATTTTGGCAAACCCATGTCCACCGTACTCAAGATAAAGCCACCAGAAACCTAGCCCTCCAACAAGCAGGAAGAACCATGGCACAACTGGGACCTGGGAACCTATGAAGATCCCCAGGACCAGTACACCAAATAATGCTGGAAAGTAAGACTTCTTACTCATCTTCATCCATGTAACAGCAGACCAAATCAACCAACTGGGCCAAACGCTTTTCGCCAATTCCTGGTACTCTCAGCAGATCACGAGGTTCCTTGAAAGGTTCCTCTCGCCTTTCAATTATTATTCGCTCTGCCAGAACTGGACCGATACCTGGTAGTGTCTGCAGCTCAGCCATGCTTGCTGTATTGATGTGGACTAAAGGACAATGGCGCTCCTCATTTGTAGAAACACCTTGATCCTGCCCTGAAGCAATTGCATCTGCCTGCTGGAAGAAATGGTTCATTCCCTGCTGTTGAGTACTTTTTCGAATGCCGTGGCCAAATAAGGCACAGAGAATCAAGATAACAACGACTACCCGCTGCTTAGGTTTCATCTTATCTCTCCTTATTCCCTTGGGCATATTAATACTTCGCCATAGTTGTCTGAATTCCTCCCGTTTTCTGATTCTTAGAGTTAAAAAAGTGAGCCCCACCAAACATGGAGCTCACCCTCTTCTCTATAACCTAAAACCCATCAAGGCAATAGCTAAAAGCCCAGCTGTTATTAGCACAATAGGTGCACCTCTCAGCGGCTTTGGAATAGGTGCCAATTCAAGGCGCTTACGTAAGGTGGCCATGACGATCAAGACCAAAAGATAGCCTAAACCTGCGCTGAGTGCAAATCCTACAGTGGTTGGACCTGCTATGCCATCTCGACCCATAATCAAAAGCAAGCCTACGAGGGCACTATCTACTAGACCTTTCTCCAAAGAGCCATCAAAGCCAAGTATATTCTGCCAGGCAAGAGCAGACAGGGTACCTACAAGAAGATAAAACCCAATTTCTACAGAGAGAGAGTCGATTACAGCACCCTGGAATGCCCAAACAACCAATGCGGCTGTAAGCATAGCGCATATCATGGTCACCCCAGACTTAACTGCTGTTTTCACATCTCGAGTATAGCGAGTTAGAGCGTATAAACCAAGGCCTTGGAGCAGAATGATGTTATTCGTAACCACACCTTGGGCTAGAATATTCAATCCGTTATTCATGCAGCTCGCCTCCCTGTCCCGTAATCTTGTTATAAAGGGCCAATAAGAGTCCTACAATAACCATCCCACCTGGAACTGTTCCTGCTAGAGCCAAGGGAGGAAGTGTAGATTCTAAAAGACGCGTGCCAAACACTGTTCCAAAACTGAGGAACTCCCTGATTACGCCAATTACAACTAAAGCCAAGACAAACCCTAGACTGTTTCCAACGGCGCTCAATACTGCATCCTTCATCGCTTGATCTTGATCCAAATTGTATAAAACAAAACTATTCACTACAATGAGAGGCAGGAAAATACCTAAATCTGCAACGACCTTGGGATTTTGCTGAAGCAGCAGACTGTGGGCAATAACAGTCAAAATCGTCAGCACTCCCACGTGCAGAACGGGTCGGGTCCCTTTGGGTACAACTGATTTTAGCAGACTACTGATGAACACTGCCACTACGAGAATAATCCCTGTTGTAATTCCCAAAACCAATCCATTGTAGGCACTGTACGTAATGGCCACAGCAGGCACTAATCCTAACAGAAGCCCAAAAACCGGATTCTTGCTGAAAAGACCTTCGTATATTGTTTTCATTATTATTGCCCCTCCTTCCCATTAAGGGCGCTTCGAAGTGCTTCTTCTAGACCCTTACTGGTCATGGTTGCTCCACTCACAGCATCTACCGGACCTTGTCTCTCAATAATTGCTGGGATCAGCTTCTTCAAAGCTGGGTCAGCTACAAATGGTGTTTCACCATGTTCAACTACAACAATCTCACTAATGCGACCTTCGCTCACGGTTACATCAACTACCAAATCGCCGCCGAAGCCCTGACCTACTCCACGATAGGTTCCATCATCTACTGTAATCTCAAAAGCTTGAACCGCTTCCTCTAGTTCAGC
>JAAYRO010000117.1 GCA_012518735.1 Bacillota bacterium | reverse complement strand
TCTGCCGTATCCAAATCACCAAATTCAATGGGGCTGGCATAATTAATGCTGAGAAAAACAGTAATGCCATAAGGGCGAAAGATATCTGCCAAAGTCTTGACAATATCTAATTTCTTCCCTATTAATTGGGTTTCTACTTGATGAACATTAACGTTATTAACAACCACGCTGTTAATTCCAATGGAGGCCAACAGGCGTGCGTAATCCTTAACCCGCTCCAAGTCATCTACAAGCTCATAATTATCATAATAAATGGAACGACCTGCATAACCCCGCTCAATACTGCCATCCATGTTATCCCAATGATTAATCATCCGCAGCTCATTTTTAGGATTCTCTATTACGTCTAGATTACTTAGTTCATGCCCTGTATTGAGCATGCGCAGGAACGCAAATGTTCCATAAAGCAGTCCCCGCTCGCTGCGTCCCGTAATAACAATCTGAGATTTCCCGTCCTCTTGCGAAGACCGAATTGTATACCCTTCCTCTTCCACTTGATCCACGTTCCCGTAATTCTTCGCCACAATCAAGGACGAGGATTCGTCAGCGTTTCTAGTAATCACTGGTGCGTTACCGGTCAGCCCTGAAATGCCCCGAACTAGCTCCTGCTCAATAGATTGTAAAATAGGACCCTCCCCAACTACACTTACATTTTGCAGCTGAGTTTTATAAGCTTCCCGTAATGATTTGTCTTTCGGCTGTTCATAATAGAGCCAGCACCAATAATCTCTCTTGTTTCGCACACAATCACTCTCCTTAATCCAGAATTCGCACTGGTTCAATCCAATCTTCGTTTTCTTTACATGAAGCCAAAAATCCTTCTCTGCCACAGCATAAAAAGACCCGGTACAATATTTCATGTACCGGGTCGATTATGTTGAATTTAAACTAGTCCTGCCAGAAGCTTACGAAAATATCGTAGCTGCTGATTCCACCAGGATAGCTGTTTCCAGTAAAGAACATGACGTTACCATCAGTCCACATACTGCGAGCATTACCAGCATTAATGGGCAGACCGAGGTTTACTGCTTCACCATCTTCACCATCGAATACCCAAATGTCGTAAGTGCCTCCAAGAGCACCTTCCCGTGTAGAGCTTACATAGAATTTGCCCGTGGTCTCGTCTACAAAAACGCACCAGTCGTTAGTGTCGCTGTTGATCTCACCCTGCAGAGGTACAGGAATGGTCCATTCGCCATCTACCTTAACCGATTTCCAAACTCCCCGACCACCGCGAACTTCCTGTCCATCAAAAGGTCCTTTGGAAATAAGGTACATTACGGTCTCATCGCTGCTTACCCAAAGACCCCAGTCCTGCAGATCACTGCTGACAGTCTCAAGTTTAACAGCTTCACCCCAGCTTTGTGTTTCTTCATTCCAAGTAGATACGTAGAAATCGTAATCTGTGGCCGGCGAATAGCTGGCAAAATACAGGTTATTTCCTCTCCGTAGAGGTGAAACTTGGTTCTGCCTTCTATTTACACCTGGGATAATGACTTCTGTTGGTTCACTCCAGCTGCCATCAACCATTGTTGATTCATAGAGATTATAGTTTCGTGTAAAATAGAGAGTCTTAGACTCCGAATCGTACCAGGGCATTCTCTCTGTTTCTGATGAAGAATGTTCCCATAAAACGGGTTCGCTCCAACCAGAAGCTAGAGCAGTACTGCTGACAACAAGAACAAGAATCATGGATAAAATTACGTGCTTTTTCATTTGCTGCAGAATCCTCCTTTGGTGATCTTATCCCACATCTATTTCATCCTGCGGAAGGATTTCCCTACCTTGGAACGAAATACTTTATACGATAACAAAACAAAGTTACCGTAATAATGTGGGATGATCTTAGTTTTAGTTTACCAGCGTTGGTTCTATTTGTCAATTACCTGCTAATTTTAATAGAAAAATCATATGGGGGAGGGTTTGATTGTTTGGAAGGCAAATAAACAGCGCACTAAAACATGTAATACACCTAATACAAGAAGGAGCGATGTCCAATGAGACTTGGAGACTATGTCCTGCTGTTGTCCCTAGTTTTTACATTAATATTTGCCAGTCCTTTTATTAGCCGAGCCCATGCAAAAAATCAGCGCTTGGCAGATCACGTGATTCTGATTATTCTCGATGGTTTTAACCCAGACTATATGGCCATGTATGATTTACCGAACCTCCGTTCTTTAGCTAACAACGGTGTCTTATTTGCGAAGGCTAAAGGCATTTTTCCTTCAAATACGACTGCTAATCATACAAGTATCTTAACTGGTGCCTATCCAGACCGGACAGGTATACCCAACAATACTATGTACGATCGAAAAAGTGACCGATTATACGGTGGATTACGAAATATTCAAGTTCCCACTCTCCCAGAAATCCTCCACTCTCACGGTATGGTTACTGTCGAGCAGGCCCATTTCCTATTAGATGGTCGAAAAGCCATTTCCTATGCACATGGGGTAGATAATTTCAGAAAGGCTATGGACACCCATAATCCTGACCTTCTGATATACTTAGAGATGGATACAGATACACAAGGTCACCGCAGAGGACCCTACAACATGAAAGAAACACTTCTCAAAGTTGACAGCGATATTGGTCAGATCCTTAATTATTTAGATGAAAAGGATATCCGAGACAAGACTGCCATTATCGTTGCCTCTGATCATGGAATGGTAGAAAACTCCCAGCCAGAGGTAGCTCCCCGATTAGTCGATCGCTTAAAGGACGCTGGGTTCACCATCGCTGCCACAGACCGAGCCATTAAGAAAAACACAGACATTGTAGCTATTACCGCGGGCAGTCTATTTTTATACTTCCGAGAAGGACGAATTGACGAAACGAAGTATAATACTATTATGTCTATTTTGGAAACCATTCCCAATGCTGACATCTTGACTGAAGATGAACTGCGAGCCATGCATACAGATCCTTATGCTCTAGGCGACATCGTGGTGGCGCCGCGACCAGGTTATGTACTGACTACAGGCAGTGGCGGCGGAATGCACGGAATTCCAGAGACTCAACACACAACCTTAATCTTATCTGGAGCAGGAATTAGAGAAGGACAGGTGCAGGGTAGAGCCAATACTGTTGATATTGCCCCAACCATCCTCCATCTTCTTGGATTAGAAGTGCCAGATACTATGGATGGTGAAGTTTTGAAGGGTGCTGTCATTCCGCC
>JAAYRO010000116.1 GCA_012518735.1 Bacillota bacterium | reverse complement strand
GTTGACCTTCTAATGCTTGTGCCAAAGTGGGCATAGGGTGGCGGATGATCTTTCGTTGAGTAAGGTTCTCGATAATTCTTAAATGTTCCATTTCTCGTGGAGCAATGAAGGTCACCGCAACTCCTTCCCGACCAGCTCGGCCCGTTCGGCCAATACGGTGAATGTAACTTTCGGGATCTTGAGGAACATCGAAATTGTAGACATGGCTGACGTTGTCAATATCAAGGCCCCGGGCTGCTACATCTGTTGCGACTAGAATATCTACGTTCCCAGCACGAAACTGCTGCATGACCCAATTTCTTTGCGATTGGGTTAAGTCGCCGTGGATGCCCTCTGCTGAATAGCCTCGCTTGATTAAGGCATCCTTTAGCTCATCTACGCGACGTTTGGTTCGTCCGAAGATTATGGCCGCTTCTGGGGCTTGTACGTCCAAAAGGTTACATAAAATGTCGAATTTTTTACGTTCGGGCACTTCTATGTAATGCTGTGTAGTACTTGGCACGGTTACATTCTTTGGTGTTGCTTTTATTACATGGGGATCAATCATAAACTGACTCGATACATCTTGGACGCCTCTTGTAATGGACGCGGAAAACAAAAGGGTTTGACGGTCCTTTGGTATTTCGGCTAGAATAGTCCGAATATCGTCAATAAACCCCATGTTCAGCATTTCGTCGGCCTCGTCTAAGACTACAACCGCGACTGTGTTTACTCGAATGGTCCGTCGCCGCATATGATCCATGAGCCGACCTGGTGTTCCTACAATAATTTGGGGTCTCCGTTTTAGAGCCTTTATTTGGCGTCCGATTTCCTGGCCACCGTAGACAGGTAAGGCTCGAATTCGTTTGAACTGACCCATCTTGTTCAGTTCTTCCGCTACTTGAATGGCTAGTTCTCGAGTGGGAACAATTACGAGTCCCTCGGCCACCCCAGAGTCTACAGAAGCGTGTTCGATGAGCGGTATACCGAACGCTGCCGTTTTTCCTGTCCCAGTTGGTGCTTGCCCAATAAGGTCATAACCCTGTAGGGCTAAGGGAATGGCTTGTTCCTGGATTGGTGTAGGTTCCTCAAAACCCAATGTCTGCAGTGCTTGTAGGAGCTGAGAGCTAATACCCAGCTGTTCAAATGTGGTCAAATACACTCCTCATTTCTTTCTTAAGATGTATTACATTATTACACGAAAACCGAACAGGAGTTGTCCTTTTCCTCAAGAATAAAATTATCGAGGTGATGATATGTTCAGGTTTATTACTAAAGATGTTTGGATTGGCAGCCAGGTGCGGCAGTTCAAAATGGTGGAACATCCTGGGGCCGCAGCAACTTTGGTTATTGACGATGGTAAAGTACTCTTGGTTGAGCAGTATCGACCGGCTGCCAATAGGGACATGCTTGAGCTGCCTGCAGGTACCATTGACGGTAGCGAGACTCCTCTAGAGTGTGCAAAAAGGGAACTGGAAGAAGAAACAGGTTATCAAGCAGCACATTGGGAACCTATGGGTCATCTCTACCCAACTCCTGGTTACACCAATGAAGTTCTTTACTTGTTCCTTGCCGATGATTTGACTATGGGCGAACAACGTCTAGACGAAGGAGAGGATATTAAAGTTCGCTGGATTCCCCTTCATGAGGTGGAAGCAATGGTTGATAATGGAGAGATCAATGATGCTAAGACTATCATTGCTCTTTTTAAGTATATCCGAAAAGTCCGAAATTAGCTAATGACCACTCAAGCTCTGAGAAGAATGGGGCTCTATGTGAATATCTACGTGGGTGACGGAGGGGAATCCTCGGCGAATTCGCTCTTCAACGAGATGAGATAAGTCATGTCCTTCTGTCACATCAATGGACGGGGATACAGTAATGGTGCAGTCTACATGGTGTTCTGCGCCATATCTGTGTACCTTCAGGTTGCGGACAGAAAAGACCCCCTGGGTAGAGATGGCTAATTCTCGAATCTGATGAATGGTTTCTGGATCGGTTTGAGAATCCATCAGTTCGTCAATACTGGAAGCAACAATATCCCAACCTACTTTTATGATAATGCCTGCTACTACAATGGTCATGATAGGATCAAAAATGGGAAATCCCATGCGAGCAAAAAAGACACCTATCAGGGCTGCAATTGAAGAAAGGGCATCTGAACGATGGTGCCAAGCATCTGCAATTAGAGCAGGACTCTCAATTCTCTTACCCACCCTATAGGTGTATTGGTACATTATTTCTTTAGAAAGAATACTCCCAATTGAGATCCAGAGAGCGCCGATTCCTGGTGAGTGGTAATCACCTGAGATAATAACACGTACAGCAGAATAGGCGAAGTTTCCTCCTACAAGAATGAGGAGAATGGCAACGAGTTTGGCAGCAATGGTCTCAGCTCGGCTGTGCCCATAAGGGTGTTTGTCATCAGGCGGCTGCTGTGCGATTTTGAGTCCAAAAATGACGAAGACTGTAGATAAGGCATCCGATCCAGAATGGGCTGCATCAGAAAGAACTACCATGCTGCCTGATGAAAAACCTATAACTGCCTTAGCTGCAGTCAAAACAATGTTGCCAATCAGTGTATACCAAGCAGTTTTTGCCCCAAGACTATGCCTATCTTTCAATCTGAAAACCCCCTAGAAATTATTCATCCTTTTTGAGGAGGGCGTTAATGGCCTCCAGATCTTCAGGTCGTCCAATGTCTCGCCAGTAGCCAGTTATTTTATGAGAGCGGACTGGAATACCATCCTCAACCATTTGGCGCAGCGCTTCTGTTAATTCATATTCCCCTCGTTGAGACTCTTCGATTTTTCGAAGATAGTCAAAAAGGATAGGCTGGTAAACGTAAATGCCAGCATTGTTCCAAT
The DNA here is from genome assembly GCA_012518735.1 of Bacillota bacterium. Taxonomy (GTDB): domain Bacteria; phylum Bacillota; class Limnochordia; order Darwinibacteriales; family Darwinibacteriaceae; genus JAAYRO01. The sequence goes on along the minus strand of JAAYRO010000116.1, from coordinate 5,451 downwards.
TGGTTGTCGATTGACCAGCTGGTGGTTTTTCAATGATTCTCTTGATGGTGCCGTCTTCCCTTAGATATACGGCGGCTCCATGGGTTGGGTCATCTACCCAGTTAACAGAGTTGACGGTACGAGTACCGTTTTCAGATAACTCGAGCATGGCTCGATAGTTGACAGGGTCGACAATAATGTCTCCATAAGAAACCATCAAAGGTCCGCCGTCGGCTAGTTCTTCAGACAGCTGGACAGCTCGCCCTGTGCCGTACTGGGATAAATCTTGTCTAAGATAGGTGATTTCGACTCCGAGGCTTTTGCCGTCTCCAAATCGCTCCTCAATCATTTCGCCAAGGTGACCGATGACTACCCCAAATTTGGTGATTCCAGCACCCTTCATCCCTAAAATTATATGCTCGAGACATGTTTTATTGCCTACTTGAAGTAAAGCTTTCGGCATGAGTTTACCAATTTCTTTCAAACGTGTTCCACGTCCAGCTGCTAAAATTACTCCAATCATTCAAAAACCTCCTGAGGCATTGTGGTTGTTTAGTACACACGCAGGACAGCTTGCCATCTGCTCATACGTCTCTAACAAGACATTCTCCTTCAGGGGTCAGCTTTCCTTTATGAGATATCCTTGTGTTAGTGACACTGATGTCATATAACTGAAGGAGGAACTAAGATTGCCACGCCCAACTTTTTTCAACTTACCTCAGGCAAAACAGCAGAAAGTTATAGAATCCATTATATCAGAGTTTTCTCAATATCCCCTGAGCCAAGGAAGTGTGGCCCGCATTGTCAAGAAAGCGGACATTGCCCGCGGCAGTTTCTATCAGTACTTCGATGATTTAGAAGATGCTTACTATTATGTTTTAGGTCTAGTTGGTGAAAAGAAAATGACTTATCTCCGTCCCATTCTCCATGCTTCACCCGATTTACCGGTGATGGACTTATTCAAACGATTGTTCCGGGCAGGCGTTCAGTTTGGGGCAGAGCATCCACAGTTAGCCAAGATGGGAGCGCTGTTTTTGCAGGAAGAAAAACGCGTCAGACAGGAGGTGGTTGCTGAAGAAGAAGAAGGAGCGATTAGGTTTTATCATGATCTACTCATGAAGGGGAAGCAAACGGGTGAGATCGCTTCAGACTTGGATCTACATATGGCAGCATTCGTGTTATTCCATTCTCAAATGGCCTTAATGGAAAGAGCACTTAAGCAGATGGAATGGGAAGAAGGTAGTGACGTTCTTCAAGAATTCATGACCGAGTTTGATCACATGTTGGAGCTTATTCTCTATGGAATCATAAGGAGGGAATCATGAATGTTTGTAGTTGAGGATTTACGGTTTCGATATCCCAAAAACAGAGAAGAAACGCTGCAGGGTGTCAATTTCAGTATTCAACCAGGTGAGATTTTCGGTTTATTGGGACCCAGTGGCGTAGGAAAGAGTACAACACAGAAAGTCCTTATCAAGCTTTTGACCGGTTATGAAGGTCGAGTGCTGTATCGTGGGAAAGACCTCAAGTCTTACGACAAGAATATCTATAATGAAGTTGGTGTTGGATTTGAAGTTCCTACCCATTTCTCCAAGTTGACAGCGGAAGAGAATTTGAAATTCTTCAGTCAGCTGTATGAATCAACAATGTCCATAGGAGAGCTTCTCAAGCGAGTGGGGCTGTACGAAGATCGGAAAAAACCCGTGGCCGAGTTTTCTAAGGGAATGAAAGTGCGGTTGAACTTTATTCGTGCTTTTCTCAATTCACCCCAATTCTTGTTTTTAGATGAACCAACCAACGGATTGGATCCAGGGAATGCCCGGATTCTAAAAGATATGATTAGGGAATTTCAAGCTGAAGGTGGGACTGTTTTGCTCACCACCCATCTTATGAGTGATGTGGATGAATTGTGTGATCGAGTAGCATTTATGGCAGATGGTAAGATTGTAGAGATCGATAACCCCAAAAACTTGAAGCTCAAACATGGGGAGCGGAAAGTAGCTGTAGAATATTGGGAAGGAGATCAAGTAAGACTGGAGACCTTCCCCCTAGATCAATTGGGAGATAATGCCCGGTTCTTGGAGATTATTCGCCACAAGCAGATTGTCACTATGCACAGTAAGGAAACAACGCTGGAGGATATTTTTATTAAGCTGACGGGGGTGGAGGTCCATGACTAATCTGCCTATCTTGTTGCGGGGCGAAATTCAGAGGATGAAGAAGTATAATATCCTCACGGGCGGTTTTGCCGTGGCTTTGCTGTGGGTAGCTGCTCTGCACTTTCTTGATAGAGGGTTTGTGGAAGGGTTGTTCACTACACTGCTGTTTGTAGATTTAGTATCCATGCCAGCAATTCTAGCAGCAGTCTCTTTATTTTATGAGAGAGAAGAGGGCGCTCTTCACGCCATGCTTGTTGCTCCTATTTCCCATAGGGAGTATGTTTTATCGAAAATGTTAGGGAACGTTTTTTCGTCACTCCTTACCCTTGTTTTGATGTACCTTTATGTCAGGCTTTTTAAAGGAATGAGTCCAAATGTTCCCATACTGGTTATGGCGGCTGTCTTAGCTTCAGCTTTCCATACCTTAGTAGGCTTACTCTTAACGTATAAATCCCGAGATTTCACCGGTATGTTAATGGGGTATATGGTCTACGCGTTAGTTTTCATGATCCCTGTAATGCTCGATCATGTAGGGGTTGTCTCCAATAAATTCTTTCGGATTATCCTCTCCCTTTGCCCACCTCGAGCTGTATCTGTCTTACTGGATTCTGCCGTAGTGGAACTGCAGTGGGGCGAAATCCTGTATGGATTCCTTTATCTCACAGTGGTTGGCGGTTTATTGTTCCGAACAGCTGTGGAAGGGTTTTCCCAGTTTGCCCAAAGAGAAGTGGGGGTGTAGGCATGTATAGTGCTTTCGTTGTGAGCGAATTGAAAAAATGGACCAGGGATCCTCTCCTCTCTTTCATGTTGGTTTATCCCCTTATTATTGGCCTAATAGGTCGCTATGGTCTGCCTGTTGTTGAGAATGCTGCTGGAATGAGTTTTACCCCGTATACGGATATCATTTTGGTAGTTTTGTCCCTTTTGACTCCGCAGATTTTTGGTGCTCTCCTCGGATTTTCAATTCTTGACGATCGAGATGATAACATTCTAACGGCTATTCAGGTTACCCCCCTAAGTGTTTGGGGATTCCTGCTGTTTCGAATTATCTTGGTATCTCTTCTTTCGTTTGCAGGTACCCTTTTCATTCTATGGTTTGTTAGATGGGGAAACTTGGCTTTTAGAAGCATGGTGACAGTCAGCTTCTTAGTCACATTAGGAGCACCTATTACGGGATTGTTAATCAATGCCACTGCGAGCAACAAGATCGAGGGTTTTGTGGCAATGAAGGGTGTCATCGGCATACTTCTCATATTCCCTGTAGTGGGCTTGTTTTTCTCTGACGGGAAGGAACTGCTGTTTGCTCTGGCTCCAGGGTTTTGGCCAGCGAAAGTTATTAGTACTCTTGTTCGAGGTGAAGGGGTGCTGCAGTTCACCTTAAGCCAGTATTACTGGTGGGGTCTAGCTTACGGGGTTTTCCTTAATGCAGTATTAGCTCGAGCTGTAGGAGTTCGTTTGGTTTCCGAATAACTTGTTTTATTTAACCAGCAAGAGCTGCCTGCATTCGTATTTGGGCTGTGTTCTGTCCAGCGTTAGCCCCAATTTGAAGGATAAGGCGCTTTCGTTCTTCTGTCAATAAAGGAATCGTGTTGAAGTTCGTAGAATTCCCAACATGGTCAATTGCTTTAACAAGCTCATTGAACTCTATCTGGAGAGCAGTCCGATCAGCTGAACTTAAAGTTCCGTTTCCAGCATAGACAGTGAGTTCCCGCAGTCGTTGGACGATGGCGTGGGTAGTAAGGAGATACCATCTTGAGCATTGCGGGATGCCTGCTTCAGACCATGGCTATCCCCCTTTGAGTGCTATTGTATCATAGGCAGAATAATCTATTGGAGGTTATTGTATGAAAAATAGTTGGCTAGAGACTGACTTGGTGGCCCAGATCGGTATTATCGTTAGGGATATTGAGCAGACGGCGGAAGCTTTTGCTGGGTTCTTAGGAGTGGACACGCCGGCCTGGTCTTGGACCGATGGATTTGAAAAGGCCCAGACACGATTTCGTGGAGAACCGAGCGAAGCTAGGGCTAAATTGGCCTTTTTCCAATTGGGTAATATAGAAATTGAGTTAATTGAACCAGATCACAATCCCAGCACTTGGCGGGAGTACTTAGATGAGCATGGAGAGGGTGTTCATCATATCGCTTTTGTGATTAAGGACATGAAGGGCAAGACGAAGCGCCTAGAAGAAGAGGGAATATCCTTAATTCAAAAAGGGGAATATGAGGGAGGCCGGTACGCTTACTTTGATTCTGTTCCCCAACTTAAGGTCTTACTTGAGCTTTTGGAAAATGATTGATTGTAGAAAAAGAGCGAAGGACGGAGATTATCATGCCGCCTTCGCTTTCTCTATAGTGTAAGTAGAGCAAGTAAACCGATGAGAATCCCGATTACTGCCCCAGAGGTAGCAATACGAGGACAATTCATTTTATGCGCTTCTGGAAGTAGTTCATGAAACACCAAGTAGATCATGGCTCCCGCTGCAAATCCTAATGCCACAGACAGAATAAATGGGGATAGACTGCCAAAAATCGATCCCACAAAAGCGCCAATACCCATCGGCAGCCCGGCTAAAGCTGTCCACATGACTACTTTCTTTCTAGAAAGACCTCCTGCTACCATAGGACCTGCCATGGCCATTCCTTCAGGGATATTGTGAAGGGCCAGCGCTATGGCAAGCCCCAATCCCAATTCCTCAGAAGCCACATATCCTGCCCCAATGGCTAAGCCTTCGGGAAGATTATGCATACCTATTCCCAATCCTAATAGAATGCCTGTTCGGGTAAAGCGGCTGCGCTGGCTGTCGTATTCTCGCCGCTGACTTGCTCCATGGGTGTGGGGTAAGTGTCTGTTGACGAGTATTAGAATTCCAATTCCCAATAACAAACCCATAAATGTTGAGCCCACTGTTCCTAAGTGAAGGGCCTCTGGAATTAGATCCTGAAACACTACAGCGATCATTATTCCGCTGGAAAAGGCCATGAGGAACCCTAGGAAAGATTGCTTCGGTATTCCTAATAAGGTAATGGACAATCCGCCTAAACCTGTTCCCACAATGCCTGCCACCATGCCGATAAGTGTAACCCGCCATAAAAATGACACAAAAAAACCCCTTCCACAAAGGACTGAGAATGAAAAACAATTTCAACGTTTACTTATTCCATTGTAAAGTTTTCTTTTTCACATGTCAATGTGTTTTTCTTCTAAAAATGTATTGACATTAGGTTCCGTTATGGGTAAAATACATTTGTTTAGTAGATCTAAACTATGAGTTTAGCACGACGAAACAAGATTTTGACGAAGGTGAGGAGCTCT
>JAAYRO010000115.1 GCA_012518735.1 Bacillota bacterium | reverse complement strand
CAGCAAGAAGTGAGCATTACTAAGGAACTGCCCATGGATGGCAGAAGTTTTTATCGCGTTGAAGTTTGGACATCTTCTGGCAGTATGGTTGCTATTTCCAATCCAATATTTATTGACTAAATAAACACATAAGGGTAGAAAGAGGGATTCTTATGAGATTATCAACCTCGACTAATATTATGGAAGATGCAGAAAAGGTTTTTGATGTAATTTCTGTGGAAGAATGTATCTCAGCATGTGCTGAGGTAGGTTATGAATATATTGATATGAATCTTGCAGGGCAGGGTAGACCTGGCATGCCGTTAACGAGAGACGATTGGATGGATTGGGCCCATCGCATCCGTGGGCTTGGCGACGAACTTGGTGTAGAGTTTAAGCAGTCGCACTGTTATTTTTATAACTCTGGCGATTTAACTATACCAAACCGGGATTATCATGAGGAACTGGTGCGGCGATCCATAATAGCATCTGGAATTCTCGGTGTGGAGTGGATGGTTATGCATCCAGCAAACATAAAAGACGAGGTTTGGTATTCATACGAAAAGTCCCTGAAATTTAATCTTGACTATCATGGGCCTTATATTGAATTGGCCAAGAAACATGACGTAGGCATCGCTTTGGAGAACCTAAACGAGTTCGGGAAGAACAGACGGTTTTGCGCTTCCCCAGATGAATTAATCGAGCTTGTAGATACTATAAATGATCCATCAGTGGGAATATGTTGGGATTTCGGCCATGGCAACATTTCTGGAGTTAACCAGGTAGAGGCCTTGCGGAGAATTGGGAAGCGGTTAAAGGCCACTCACGTGGCTGATAACCATGGAGTGTCCGATGAACATTTAGCACCATATTATGGAAACATCGACTGGAAGGCTATGGTTAGCGTACTTAAAGAAATCGGATACGATGGAGATTTTGCCTTTGAAATCCAGTTCTTTACTGACGTCCTTCCGGCAAATCTGCGAGATGATATATTAGCTTTCACCTATAAACTGGGGGTTCACTTACTATCGCTTTAGTGGAAAGAAGGGAGTATGGAAATGAAAGCGTATGTCGTTGAAAGTCCTAGAAAAGGGGCTGTGATGGAAACAGAGATGCCTACTCCGGCTGACGATGAGATTCTTGTAGAAGTTAAGGCCGCCGGAGTCTGCGGCACTGATGTTCATATTTATAAGGGCGATTACTTTGGCGAGTATCCCCGTATTCCAGGCCATGAATTTTCGGGAGTTGTAAAAGCAATTGGGAAACACGTGACTAAGTATCAAGTAGGAGACAGAGTGGCAGCTGATCCAAACATTTTCTGCGAAGGCTGTGATGCCTGCAAGGAGAACAAGCAGAATTTCTGCGTAGACATGCATGCAGTAGGGGTAACAAGACACGGTGCCTTTGCCCAGTACCTGACTGTTCCAGAACGTTGTGTTTTTCCCATGGGCGATCTTAGTTTCACGGTGGCGGCCATGGTAGAACCGCTATCTTGTGCAGTTTACGCTCAAGAGAAAATGGGTATTCCCCTTGGGAGTTCAGTACTGATTATCGGAGCTGGACCAGTAGGGTTGATTCATCTTCAACTGGCGAAGATGAACGGTGCTTACGAAGTAACAATTTCAGATATAATAGAAAGCAAAGTCGCCTTTGCCAAGACCCTGGGCGCTGACAGAGCTGTCACCTCTCAAGAATTAGAGCAAATGGGTGTTGAACGTTCCTTTGATGTAGTAATCGACTGCACCGGAGTGCCGGAAGCAGTTGAAGGAGCAGTTAAATACGTAAAAGATGCTGGAACACTGTTCCTATTTGGAGTCTGTCCTGACAATAGTTCAATTAATATTAATCCCTATGAGATTTTCAAAAGAGAACTGACGATTACAGCAACCTATGCTCTTAAGAAAACATACGGTAAAGCTCTTCGTTTAGCCCAAAGTGGTCAGGTTGATCTGTTGGCTGTAGTAGATCGGCGCCTTGAATTAGATGAAGTACCTGATCTTTTCACAGAATTAGAGAGTGGAAATAGCGGTCTGAAAGTGATCGTTTATCCGAACGGAATCGTAGATTAGTTTATCTACAAATAGTAATCCGCTGGTCTTTGGCGGGTTGTCTGATAAGGGGTATATTATGACTCGAATAATAACAATTACTCTCAATCCTGCATTTGATATTCATTACCATGTACCTCAGTTTGCTGTTGGGAAAGAAAATTACAGTACGAACCGTACAGTTGATGCAGGAGGCAAGGGTGTCAACATATCAAGAGCGTTGGCGGCTAGTGGTGTGCCTAGCTTGGCACTTATTGCTATGGGCAGCGAAAATGGTCGAGATTTCTGTACCATGTTGGAGCAAGATGACATCGAGTATGTTCCCATACGGTGTGAAGGTTCCATCAGATACAATGTTACAATCCATCCCAGCAGTGGTCCAGAGACTCGCATTAGTCAAGATAGCTTCCAGTTGACGGCAGATAAATTGGAGGAGATACGAGAGAAGCTTATAGATCTAATTGAGCCTGGAACCTTGGTGGCGTTCGCAGGTCGAGTTCCTAAAGGGATATCTCTGCCTACAATAAAGAGTTTCCTGCAGTCATTGAAAGATGCCGGTGCATTATTACTCCTAGATACAAACACTTTTCTGCTTGACGACATTATAGATATTAAACCATGGCTGATCAAACCGAATGAATATGAAATCGAATTGCTGATGGGCAGAGAGATCTCAGATCTCTCTGAGATCAAGGCAGCGGCTGATGAGATTCATCGGTCGGGAGTTGATAATGTATTGGTGAGTTTAGGCGGACAGGGAATGGTCTATGTTGGTCATGAGCTGTCTTGTCGTGTAGCAGTGCCGCAGATTACTCCCCTGTCTACTGTGGGAGCAGGGGATAGCACTTTGGCAGGGTACATTTTTGGATATGTCAAAGGTATGTCACAAATAGATACACTGAAAAGCGCAGCTGCATTTGGCACAGCGGCCTGCTTGTCACATGGTACCAAACCACCAAAACCAGAAGTAATCGTTGAGCTTCGGGAAGAAATTACTGTGTTGGTCTAATGTAAGGAGATTGCTATGTACGATGTGGTAGCCTTAGGTGAGCTTCTGATTGACTTTACTCCTTCTGGCAGTTCGCCTAATGGGAATAGGTTGTTCGAACAAAATCCCGGAGGAGCTCCAGCCAATGTATTGGCTTGTTTAGCAAATTTGGGTAAGAAAACCGGTTTTATTGGAAAAGTAGGAGACGACGAATTTGGGAACTATCTCATGCGCGTGCTGCGTAATCACCATATCGGTATGGAAGGTCTATTCGTTGATGACAAGGTAAACACTACTCTTGCTTTCGTGCATTTAAAGGAAAATGGGGATCGGTCTTTTAGTTTCTATCGAAATCCTGGGGCAGATACGTGTCTGCGGCCTGAAGAAATAACAGAAGAACTGCTGCAGACTAAGATCTTTCACTTTGGATCGCTCTCCTTAACAGATGAGCCTGCCCGAAGTGCTACTCTTTACGCCCTAAGGTTAGCTGAGGAGAATAAGGCCTTTATTTCTTATGACCCTAATTGGAGACCTCCCTTGTGGCCATCTTTACCTGAGGCAAAGAAGCAGATACTGCAGGTTATGAGGATGGTGGATCTGCTTAAAATATCAGGGGAAGAAATGATGTTTCTAGTAGGCACAGACGATTGTTTAGAGGGAACTAGTCAGTTATATGATCAATTTGGTCTGCAGGCAATATTGGTTTCTCTAGGAGCTAATGGGTGTTTCTACCGTGTAGGTGAGATTACTGGGCATGTACCTGGTTATGCAGTAAAGACCATTGACACTACAGGAGCCGGCGATGGCTTTCTAGGGGGAGTGCTGTTTCAACTTCTAGAGAGGGGAACGGATCTTTCCCAGTGGACACGATCGGATGTGGAGGATAGTATTCGCTTTGCTAACGCGATTGGTGCTTTAGTTACTACAAAAAGAGGGGCAATTCCAGCAATGCCCAGCATGGGCCAAATTAGCAGACTGATGGGCCCTTAGACAGAGAAAGATCAGCCAAGGAGGGTAGGAATACTTGCCCCCTTGGCTGTAGTATTATAAGTCGTGAACTTTTTCCCGCTTATTCAGACCTTTATCCCGCCAAGTACCTTTCTTGTAATATACGGTAGTTATGATCGCTCCCAGAGTCCATGAAATTAGGAGAGAAATGAAGGTGGATTCAGGTCGTCCTGTTGGATACAGTTCACTTCTTGTAAGATAGGCGATTCCATAGGCAATGGGAACCCTAAGAAAGACAACGGTGATTAGGGAGATCCACATAGGTGTGATTGTATCGCCTGCACCCCGCATAACCCCAGATAGGCATTGGGTAATGGCCATTGCAATGTATCCGACGGCCAAGATCCGCATCATGTGCATACTTAGGTCAACTAGTTCTGCTGTATCAGTAAATACATTCATCAGATGTTTTCCAAAAATGAGAAGAAGAATGGTGATAATGGCTGATACTATCACCGCGATTTTGGTCCCAACTTTCGTTCCCTGTTCCACTCGATCTAGTCTATTAGCACCAATATTCTGACCAGTAAAGGTGGTCATGGCACTGCCAAAGGAAAAATTAGGCATCATGGCAAATCCATCGACCCGCATGACAATAACATTGGCTGCAATGACCATTTCCCCAAAACTGTTTGTTAATGACTGGACAACAATCATGGCCAAGGAAAACACCGCTTGGGTTAGACCAGAAGGCAATCCCAGTCTAATTAGGTTTAACGAGTGTTTCTTATTCAGCTTCAGCATGGACCAATTCAGATCAAAACTGTCTTTCATCTTCAGCAGTTTAAATAAACAAAAGATGGCAGATATTCCCTGTGCAAGTACGGTTGCTAAGGCCACTCCAGGGACACCCATCCCGAAACGGGCTACGAATAATATATCTAATCCGACGTTCAATGCTGTGGAAATAAGCAAAAACACAAGGGCAGAGAAGGAGTCACCTAATCCCCGCAGAACACCAGCTAAGATATTATAAAAGGCAAAACCCGATATGCCTAGAAAGAAGACATTTAAATAGTCTGCACACCAATCCAGAATGGAGGGTGGCGTTTTTAAATAAACAAGCAGTGGTCTGCTGACCAAAGGGCCTATAATCATAATCCCAACAGACGTAATGGCCGTTAATGTAATACATGTTCCAATGGTTCGAGAGAGGTTCTCTCGATCTTGGGCTCCGAAGTACTGGGAGACCATAATGCCTGCTCCTACCGCAACACCTACGAATAGTACGAGCAGTAGATTTAGAACAGGCGAGGCGCTGCCTACCGCTGCTAACGCGTTGTCACCAATATATCTGCCAACTATAATGGAGTCTGCTGTGTTATACAGCTGTTGAGCCACGTTCCCGATAAGCATTGGAATGGTGAATTCTACGATTCTCTTCCAAGGTGTTCCTTGGGTCATGTCTTTAGGTGCAAAGATTGTTTTGATGTCGACCATAGCGTACCTCCTATAAAAATAAGAAGCCCGAAAACAGACTTCTATTATTACATATTATTACAATCGGAGCCTCTATTCAACTTTTAATTATTTAGGATACTTAGCCAGAAAAAGGTTGGGAGCTCTATGCCCATCTATTCTTGTCCTTCTAGATAAACTGTGTGATGGCAGGAATGTGGAGTTATTGCATTTATGGAAAGGTGGAGAGATTCAGCAGCAATTAAGCGCGTCCGAAGATAATCATGCAGTATTTAGAATTCGGTCCAGCGGTTTCATTAATTGATAGGGTATGTGAGAGTCTGCGGTGAATCCAGGCCTATTTACGGGTGTCCGAATGTTCGGAAAAAGAGGATTATAAGGCGTTGATGGAGAATAAAATGGACGCAAGGTAATGGCGATCAGCTCTGACTGGGGTTTTTATCTTTTGGAGGAACTGCCTTACCCAATAACAAACCATAGGTAGTTTTCAACACTCTCGTGCTTGCAGCGCAGTGATCCACTCTCTGCAGCACGTTCTCATTTGAGACCAATAATCTATACCGGGGAAACATGCTATACATCCTTAAAGTGATTCTTGGAAGGAGAGATGTTATGAAGATAGGAATCTATACTGTTAATTCTCAGTCAGGCAGAGCGTATCTTGCAGATTTGACGGAACAAGGATACCAGGTATATGGGTATGCTCGAGAAACGGCAAGCGGAAAGGAATTCGTAGATGTTATTCGCGAGCAGAAGGGTATCTATCTTGAACGCCCAGCAAACAAGAACAAAGAGGAATCTCGATTCATTCACTTGGAGAGAGATGTCCTTGGACATGATATGGAGCGGTTAGTTGATGAGTCTGATGTAATTATAATTGCCCACCCATCCCATTATTTGACTGAAACAATGGAGTTGTTTTCAGAATGGGGTATTAGGCAGAAACGTACGCCTATTGTATTATCGTCGTCCCGTACATTTGCCGTACCTTATTTGTGGGAAATCGTCGGAGAAAACCACCCCTTTGTCTGCTTTTCCACAAGTCCCTATTCTTGTCAGGCACCAAGGAGTGGGACTGTATATATTAAAAGGCGAAAGCGAAGTTGGCTGGTTTCATTAGAAGGAGAATTTACGAAAGAGCAGATAGAAGTGGTGAAGGACCTATTCCCACAAGCGGTGTTCAACCGGGTCCCAGCCACTACCTCAATTGGTAATATTGGCGCCATCTTTCATCCAGGTACCTATCTCTTAAATTATGATGAGATACAGGCAGCGGAGAAAGCTGGCAGGACTTTTTCCTTCTACATGGAGGGCATTGCATCCAATCGGGAGGCAGCCCAGCATTTGGAGGCCATTGATCAAGTGCGGTTGGAGATCGCCCATCATATAGGGGTTGAGGTCTATGGTTTGGCTGGTAGTCCAAATGAAGAAAAGTGGATGGGTATTATGAAGGCTCTGAGAGAAAAGGAGAGAGAAGTAGGCCATCGTATTGATGAGCTGCGGCGTCTGCGGCGCGACCACCTGCAGAATATAGGTGAAGCAGTTACTTCTGTACAGCATTGGCTGGACTATACGTATGGGGTAGAACGAATTCCAGGCGAAAGCCTGCAGGACGCCATTGCTAGAACACCTACCTATCAGCAGGGATCCGTCCCTCAGCAGCGGTATGTTGAAGAAGATGTCCCAACAGGCTTAGTACCATTACTTGCTTTAGCAGAACGGTTCGGAATTGACGGAACTGCCATACGAGATGTACTTGAACTGTACTACAAGCATTTTGAAAGGGACAAAGAGTCGGAGTGGCGTGATTTAGAACCGTTTTCAACAGAATATATTCGGAGATATCTAAAAGGAGAGTTTTTCGAGGTCATTGATTAGACCACAATCCCCGGTGATTTGTGTCACTAGATCAGAAAACCACGGCAGTGCTGATATGGCTGTGGGATGAGTATGATAGGAAGTGATAGAATGCAGAATATCTTTATTGGGTTAACTCTTGGAAGCGATCCCCATACATTAGGTATTCATAAGGCGGGGAAGATTGCTAGAATGGCAGGAATTGATTATAGAATACTTCCCCCTGCCATGAGTGATGATGAGAAGATAAGGGTTCTCCTAGAAGAGAACCCTCGGTATCTTGGGCTCAGTTATCGATTGAGTGCTGATAAGGCTGTTGGCGAGCTGAAGAAATTTCTCTATTATTTGGATGACTACGGCGTTTTAGACCATCCTGAGCGGCGAGTTTCCTTTGCAGGTTTAGTACCCACACTAGAATCAGTCCGTGCATTAGAACTGGATAGAAAATATGGGTTGGTTTTGTTAGGGTCAGAGAAGGATATTTCTAAGAGAACTCTCGAAACCTTATTGTTTTTCAATATTCGTTCGGCAGTAAAACAGCAGGAGATTATAGAGCGTGTCATCGAAGAATCAGAACCTATTAAGATAGAGGAATTAGATCATTTGGCTCAGCTTGTTTTAGCAGGTGATAACTACCTGACAGAACCACCACTGAAAAAACCAAGTGACCAGGGAATCAACTATTTACCACAGAGAATGAAGGAATCCAGTATTCCAGTGATTCGTTCACATTTTGGGATTCCTGACGAATCGATCATGCCGACTGTAGAAGGTATTGAGAAAATTGCAGACAGTGGTGCAGTGGATCTCATTTCTCTAGGCTCTTCTGATCTGTCACAAAGGTATTTCGGTAATGTGGAAGCCTTTAAAGGGCGAAAAAATGATGGGGGCGTACCGTATAAGACGAAAGAAGATCTACAGATGCTCTATGCAGCAACACGTCGCGGAAACTTCCCTTCAATCAAACCTTATGCCCATGTTTATAAACTAAAGGAGTTTGTAGATACTTGCCTGGAGGTAGGTATGCTGATCGGTGCCCATCAGGCTGTGCCCTTGTTCTGGTTCAGTGAACTTGATGGACGTGGTCCCCTTTCTGTACGGGATGCAATTGTAGAGCACATTGAGACAGTGGCTTATCTGGCAGAAAAAAACATTCCGGTGGAGATGAATGATCCTAACCAGTGGTCATCCCGCTTTGTTCATGATGCACTTTTTGTGGCTGATTATGGTCTTATTGCTTCCGTAATGTACCAGGCAGGGGTCAAGGATATGATCATTCAGTGCCAGTTCAATAAGCCTGCTGAAACAGGTGACTTTGCTGACTTGGCTAAGATGTCAGCAGCCATGGAGATCATAGAATCTCTGCGGCCTGTAGGAAACAAAGCGAGAGTTTTCATGGAGACTAGGGCTGGAATTGAGCACTTCAGTACGGACATGGAAAAAGCAAAATACCAGCTGGCGAGGACCACTTTGCTTCAAATGATATTCAAGCCTGCTATGGTTCACCTAGTGAGTTATTGTGAGGCCAATCATGCTGCCACTGCTGAGGACGTTATTGAAAGCTCTCAGATTGTTAGACGAGCAGTGCGTGTGTTTCAAGAGAACGAGGATGAGCTAGTTCGCATACTAAACGATCCAGTCATCCTTCACCGTAAAGAACATCTAGTGAACGAAGCGAAATACGTGCTCAAGCGCATTGCTGAGCTGTCGAGATTTTACTATGACGGTATGCCGTTCCATGAATACTATAAGTGTTTGTCTGATCCAGAAGCCTTGGTGCAGGCACTAGAACTGCGGTTTATGACGGCACCAGGCATCACTCATCCCCAGTATATCAATCCCCAGATGATTACTAAAGGGGATGCATATGGTTTCATTGACTGTTATGAAAACTGGGATGATAAGAAACCTATGTCTGAGAAAGAACGGCTTTCTCGGATAAGTTAAGAAGAATCGTTAGGGTTGGAGGGGACGGGTGGTCAGTGCTTGCAGTTTACGAGGCACAGACCATCCGTTTTGTTTATTACAGCAAGGCTTCGATTCGATGGCGTCATAATGACCATATTAAATTGGTGTATGTAATTTATGGAAAAACAAAAAGTTATTAAATAAAAAGAGGAATCCCTAACATAATCGAGAATACATACAACCATGACACACGTGTTTCATTTAGCAAGAAAGGGTTCATAGTAAATATGGAGATGAGAAATGTCACTATTTCAGACATAGCACAAGCACTTGACTTATCGAGAAGCACCATAGATAGAGTTTTGAATAACCGAGGTAATGTCGCTGAAGATACGAGAGAGCGGGTCTTAAAATACGCTGATGAAGTAGGATATAGACCTAATAGGGCAGCCAAACATTTAGCAAAGAGAACTAATTGTAATATTGGAGTATCGTATTATTTACCCAAGGCATTTGCTAAACAGATAAATCAAGGCATAAATGCTGCTTATGAAGAGTTGCACAATTATGGCCTTAATATCTTACTGAGGGCAGCTGATTCTCCTGAAGAACAGGTTCTGCAGATAGAAGATATGGCAGGCCAGATTGATGGTCTTGTATTAGCGGCATGGGAGCCGTATTTATTCAATGATCTGGTGGATAGCTTGATCGCTGATGGCATTCCGGTGGTAACCTTCAATAGAGATTTGCCTGATAGTAACCGATTATTCTATTTCGGATGCAATTACTATGAGTCAGGTCGGGTTTGTGCAGATATCGTAGGAAAGATCAATTCACAACCAGGCAAAGTGGCTATTATTGGTAACGATCAGAATAGAACTGGGAGACTTCGAGTCAAAGGGTTTAAAGATGTTCTTTCCAAGGAGACCAGTCTCGAGATTATTGGCCCTTATGTAGTAAGTGATGATTTTGAGGTCAAAGACTCTATTAGTGATAGAGTGGTTCAGGATATACGAGAGATTATTAGACATAATTCCGATTTAAGAGCTTTATATGTGGTAAACCAAACTCTATGTGCAGCAGGGAAAGCCATAGAAATGGAGGGTAAGGCAGGAGACATCAAGGTAGTAGGATTTGATCTTTATGATGAGATCGTCTCTTTCATTGAAAAAGACATAATTCAGGCAGTTGTCTGTCAGGAACCGTTTAATCAGGGCTATTTTCCTGTAAAACTCTTGTTTGAGTTTATTGCTGACGGTAACCGGATTGAGAAAGAAGAGTATATTACACGTTTGGAAATTGTTATGAAGGAAAATCTAAAGTATTACCATAATTTTATGCATATAAAGTAGCATTTCTTTATGAACAATGAAACACGTGTATCAATCATTAGTTTTTATTTTCTTAGAAATGAAACACGTGTGTCAAAGAAAAATTGCATCAGCCTTGTAATGTTTTTGTATCGTTTGTTATTGGAAAAGGTGGGGGACATGAATAGAAATACTGTTGGGAGACTTGAGACCGTCTTGTTTACTGTTCCAGCTATCATATTGGTCAGCATGATGATATATATCCCATTTATAAGCAGCGGCTTTTATTCCCTTACAGAATGGAACGGTATTGCAAAATCTGCCACTTTCGTAGGTCTCAAAAACTACAAAACCCTATTCTCAGACTCAAGTGAGTTTCTGGATGTTTTGATTTTTACTGGAAGATACACCGTGTTGTTTATGGTTCTAAGCAATATTTTGGGTTTGGCCTTAGCAGTGGTGTTAGTGCAGGAACTAAAGACCGCTAATCTACTAAGGGGCGTTTTTTTTGTACCATATATCATGAGCATGACTATAGTTGGTTTTATATGGAAATTCATATTCTCAGAAGGATTTGCCAGACTGTTCGAAATGACCGGATGGGAATTTCTCAACTGGAGCTGGTTGGGTAATTCGGATTTGGCATTTTACTCCGTTGTTCTTGTTGGTGTTTGGCAGCAGTTGGGGTTTTACATTGTCCTTTATATTGCAGGTTTACAGGCAGTACCTAGAGATGTACTTGAAGCAGCAACTGTAGATGGTGCTTCTGCCATTAAACGTTTTTTCAGAATTACCTTGCCACTGCTGGGTCCATCCATTACGATTTGTCTCTTTATGTCATTAACGAATGGTCTTAAGGTTTTTGATATCATATTAGCCCTCACTCAAGGAGGCCCAGGAGGTTCTACCTATAGTGCAACACTAGATATCTATCGAGAGGCTTTTCAGTACAACAACTACGGTCTAGGTTCTGCGAAAGCTCTGATTTTCTTTT
>JAAYRO010000114.1 GCA_012518735.1 Bacillota bacterium | reverse complement strand
TAACAGTCTGTTTGTTGCTCTGGTTTCCACTGCTGGAAAAATAGTAATGGCGATCCTCTCCGCCTTTGCCATTGTATTCTTTGATTTCCGATTCAAATCTGTCGCTTTCTGGACCATCTTTATTACCTTAATGCTGCCAGTTCCTGTTCGAATTGTCTCAACATATCAGGTCATCAGCGATCTAGGTTGGCTAAACAGCTATATAGGATTAACAGTACCGTTAATGGCTTCTGCTACGGGTACCTTTTTCTTTCGGCAGTTTTATCGAACTATTCCTAACGAATTAGTTGAGGCTGCTCAAATAGACGGAGCTGGTCCAATGCGATTCCTCTGGTCTGTTTTATTACCTAATTCTTGGGCGAATATTGCCGCCTTGTTTGTGGTCTTGTTTATTTCAGCTTGGAACCAATATTTGTGGCCACTGATGATTACCCATACGAAGGAAATGCGGGTTGTGGTTGTAGGTATCCGCAGTTTGATCCCAGGGGGCGGTGAACTCCTGCCGGAGTGGAATATTGTAATGGCCGCGGCAATGTTTGCTTTGTTGTTACCCGTACTTGTCATTCTAAGTATGCAGAAATATTTTGTTGAATTAATGATTGAGTCAGAGAAATAATGCATCCTTAAGGGTTTAGGCTCCTTGATCATGGCCTTATGTACGACAGTGCCAATCACTAGGGTCCATACTAACCAGTGCTCAATTTAGCACTGGCTTTATTTTGTCTTACTAGGAAGATTGAGTGTTTGATCAGCGTGTGCAGGAAGTTTCCTTTAAGAAATGAATATATGAGGTATATGTGAAATAAGCGTTATAAATCAGAATTGGCCGTATGTCTACCGGTATATAAGGGAGGTTCAGACATAATGGTGAAATGGTGGCAGGAACGTGTAGTCTATCAAATCTATCCCCGCAGCTATCAAGATACAAACGGAGACGGTATTGGAGATCTACAGGGTATTATAACTCACTTAGATGAGCTTCAGGATCTAGGCATAGGGATTATCTGGTTAAGCCCGGTCTATCCCTCTCCAAATGTGGACTATGGGTACGATATCAGCGATTATAAAGACATCCATCCAGACTTTGGAACAATGAATGATATGGACATGCTGATTGCTGAGGCCAATAAGCGTGGCATCAAGCTCGTTATGGATCTGGTAATCAATCATACCTCTGATCAGCATCCCTGGTTTCAGCAGAGTAGGGATAAGAATAGTCCCTATCGAGATTACTATATTTGGAGACCTGGCAGAGGCAGCAAACCTCCCAACAATTGGACCGGTTTCTTTGGTGGGGGTACTTGGGAATACGATGATCTAAGCGGTGAATATTATCTCCATCTCTTTGCTAAAAATCAACCAGATCTCAACTATCAGAATCCTAAGGTGTTAGAGGAAGTCAAAGACATTATGCGCTTTTGGCTGGACAAAGGTATAGCTGGATTTCGCTGTGATGTGATCAATATTCTCTATAAGTCAAGCCTTGCAGATGGGAAACCAAGCCTCATATTAAGAGGCAGCGAGCATTATCTCTCCCAAGAAGGCACCCATGAAATACTACAAACTTTGCGCCGTGAGGTACTGGATGATTACGACTGCTTTACCGTTGGTGAAACTGTTTTTGTAACTCCAAAGACTGCCAACGATCTCTGTGCCCCAGAGCGCGGTGAATTGGACATGATCTTCTCCTTTGAACACATGGAAACAGATCAGTACATAGTCAAATGGTTCAAGCGTAAGTTCCACGCAGGACGTTTCGCCAAGACTATAACCAAATGGCAGACTGCTCTTTCTTGGAATGCCAATTATTTCGAAAACCATGACCAGCCTCGTTCCGTATCCCGCTTTGGAGATGATGGCACCTATTGGGCTGAATCGGCCAAACTCCTCTGTATTATGCTCTTAACCCTGCGGGGAACGCCCTTTATCTATCAAGGTCAGGAGATTGGGATGACCAATTTTGACTTTACCAGTATGGATGAGATCAAGGATGTAGAATCCCACAATATCTATGCCATAGCGAAAAGGCTTGGTTTCCCTCCTGCCCTGCGCTGGAGATTAATCAAGGCAACCTCTAGAGATAATGCCCGTACCCCTATGCAGTGGAATGCTGGACCTAACGCTGGATTCACCTTGTCTAGTCCTTGGTTGGGCATTAATAAAAACTACACTCGAATCAATATAGAGTCTCAGCTTGAAGATCCCAATTCCATCCGCAATATGTACAAGACTATGATCGAACTTCGGGCCAATAGTGATATTCTTAAGGCTGGTGACTTTGAAGCCGTCCATATCAGCAGGTATCTCTTTGTCTACAGGCGCAGTCTCCATGGT
>JAAYRO010000113.1 GCA_012518735.1 Bacillota bacterium | reverse complement strand
GTAATGGTTTATAGGCGATACGTTCTAGTAGTACGCCTATGAGACTCGCGCCAACCATTGCTAAAAGCATGGCAGGTGCCAGGGAAAGATTCAACTTTGTTATGGCATAAAAGCCGAAATAGGCACCGAGCATGTATATCTCTCCGTGGGCAAAGTTGATAAGTTTGATAATTCCGTAGACCATGGTATAGCCTAGGGCGATCAAAGCATACACACTGCCTAACGCCAAACCGTTAATGAGCTGCTGGAGACCTATTATGTACCACTGCATGTTCTCACCTTCCTATAGGTTCTATTTTGTCTACCAGCTGCCATTGACCATCAATCATCTGGAGAATAACGGCTGATTTGATGGGGGTGCCTTCTGGGTCCATATCAATGGTCCCGGTTGCGGCCTGAATGTTTTTGACCGTTCCTAAGGCATGCTTAATATCTTCTGGGTCAGTAGAATCAGCCGCTTTCAGTGCCTCCTTGACGATAAGTACACCGTCATAACCTAGAGCAGCTAAGGCATCTGGCGCCTGACCATAGGTCTTGGTATAGAGCTCGATAAACTTCTGTGTTGTAGGGCTTTGATCCTGTGTAGAGTAATGGTTGACGATGTAGCCTCCTTCTTCAAAACCACCTGCAAGGGCATGAAGATCCGGTGAATCCCAGCCGTCAACTCCCAGCATGACCGAATCCATACCCATTAGTCGAGCCTGCATTAGGATTGGACCGGCAGCAGAGTAGTAGTCAGGAATAAATAAAGCCTTAGGATTACGCATGGTTAGAGATGTAAGTTGAGCACTGAAGTCTGTATCTCCGGTGGAATACGATTCTTCCGCTGTGATTTTACCTCCCAGTTCCTGAAAAGTTGCTTTAAAGGCATTGCGGAGACCAACAGAATAGTCGTTAGCAATATCATAGATAATGGCAACTTCATTAATCTTTAGGTTTTCTATGGCAAACTGAGCCATTATGCTTCCTTGGAAAGAATCTTTGTATGCACCTCTAAAGATGTAATCACCGATTCCAGTAATGTCGTCTCCTGTTCCGGTGGGAGTAATCATGGGAATGCCCTGGGCTTGGGCAATGGGTGCCACAGCCATGACTGCCGGTGTAATAACCGGTCCAATGATTAAGACCACTCTTTCCCGATCGATCAGCCGTCGAGCTGCTTGGGCTGATTCGGTCCCGTCCCCTTTGTCATCGAGAATGACCAGTTCAATAGGTCGTCCGTTTATACCGCCAGAGGCGTTGATCTGCTCAATTCCCATCACCACAGAGTTACGGACTGATTGCCCGTACGTTGATACGGCACCAGTTAAGGGTGTAATGAGTCCAATTTTGATAGGTTCTTCTGCGAATACTGGAACTGCCACCATGATAACTAAGATGCTGATAAGTAATGTGTTGATTTTGGAGTGAGACATTCGTAACACCGTCCTTTGTTTTTGCCGCTTTTAGCGAATTTAGACTATCATTCTGTGGTAAAACGCAAATCCCTTCTTTGGAGAACACTCTTTTCGTAAAAGTTTACAAAATTAGTACGAAAAACACAAATAAGACTGTTAGAGGTCAAGTGCATAACGATTAGTGCAGGATTAAGGCAGCCATAGAAGAAAACAATTGTAAAATAGTGAACCGATATCGAGATAGTTTGATAATGGAGTGAATTTATTGGATAAATCGGCAATAAGGAAATTTGCGGTGGACGCGCGAGTTAAGCTGATTGAGCAGGTAAAACAAAAAGCATCTGAGATAGGAATTACAGCTGATAGGATTATAGAACTGCCCCGAAAAAATAAGCATCTGCAGAACGAAGTATTTAAGAAAAAAAGAGAACAGCTCATTTCCGCCGTCAAGTCGAAAGGCTTCGAACAAGTGATGGAGGAAGTGGCATATACCTGGTTCAGCTCGTTTATTGCTCTAAGGTTTATGGAGGTGAATGGATATCTGCCTACAGGTGTACGGCTATTGTCTTCAGCGGATTCAGCCCGAGTGGAGCCTGACATATTCGAGGCAGTGGTCAATGTAGACCTAGATCTTGATTTGGAAAAGGTGTCTAAGCTGCAGGACAAGGGCCATAAGGAGGGCTTGTTCAAGTGTTTGATTCTAGCTCAGTGTAATGGGCTTCATCAGATTATGCCATTCATGTTTAAACGAACTAATGGTTATTCAGAACTTCTTTTTCCTGACAATTTACTAGCAGAGGACTCAGTGATCCAAGACATGATTTCCTCCATTGACGAAGAGGATTGGAGGGAAGTAGAAATCGTTGGGTGGTTGTTTCAGTTTTACATGCAGAGAAAAAAGAATGAAGTATTTGCCGCTCTTAAACGGAGAAAGAAAATTACGAAAGAGAATATTCCCGCTGCCACCCAGCTGTTTACGCCCAAGTGGATTGTACAGTACATGGTAGAGAACTCTTTAGGTCGGTTGTGGTTAGAATCTCATCCAGAATCAGATGTTGGTGTTAAGTGGAATTATTATCTGCCGCCGGTGGAGCAAGATACTCTAGTTCAACAGCAGCTTGATAGTCTAAAAAAACCCTGTCTCCATCCAGAAGACATTACTGTAATGGATCCTGCCTGCGGTTCTGGTCACATTTTAGTCTATGCCTTTGATGTCTTGTATCAAATTTATGAAGAACGAGGTTACTTAAGGGATGACATTCCTGCTCTAATTCTAAGAAACAATTTATTTGGGCTGGAAATAGACGATCGAGCGGCTCAATTGGCCAGCTTCGTCTTGGTAATGAAAGCAAGAAGCAAATCCCCCACCATATTCCAAAAAGAGGTTGTCCCTAATATCCTTTCTATTCAAGAATCAAATAATCTCGAACAATCAACAGCTTACAACCTAATGGACGAGTCTGTGAAGGAGATAGTTGATGAGCTGATTGATTTCTATAAAGATGCAAAGAACTACGGTTCCATTCTCAAACCTCATATTCTTAATCTTGATCAGCTTCAGGCAGAACTGCCATCTCTGACAGAGTATGATGATGAAGGGGCCAGCTTATCTCGTTTTGAAGCGCTGATAAGGCAGACCGAGCTGTTGAGTCGGAAGTACGATGTAGTTATCACCAATCCCCCTTATATGTATGCCAGAAATATGAACGCTGAGCTGAGTGCGTATCTGAGGAAACATTACCGAGACTCTAAGGCTGACTTGTTTGCCGCTTTTCTCGAACGAAGTATTACTATGACGAAGGACGGTGGGGCAGTTGGTACCATAAATCAGCATTCATGGATGTTCTTGTCAAGCTATGAGAGGCTTCGGGTCCGACTGTTGGAAACAAAGATTATACAGTCTTTACTCCATTTAGGAGCCGGTGCCTTTGAAGAAATCGGAGGAGAAGTAGTTCAAAGCACAGCCTTTGTCTTGAGAAACACCCAGTGTCCAGAGTTTAAGGGGGAATATTATAGACTGATTGATGGGGATAACAGTGACGAAAAGAGAGAACTGTTTCTAAATGGAGGGCAGAAGTATATTAAACGGAATACCAACTTCCGCACTATTCCAGGTTGCCCCATTGCTTATTGGGCATCAGATACAGTCCGGGGCATTTTCGAACAAACCGTTCCGCTTGGGGAACTGTCTCAACCGAGGCAGGGATTGGCTACAGGAAATAATAAGCGATTTCTGCGTTTGTGGCACGAAGTGGATATAAACAGAATTGGGTTTGATATGAGGGATGACCATGAGGCCTCTCTCAGCGGTAAAAAGTGGTTCCCATATAACAAAGGGGGAGCGTTTCGTAAGTGGTATGGGAATCAAGAGTATGTAATCAACTGGGAAAACGATGGAGCAGATATTAAAGAGTTTGATAGAGCTGTTATCCGTAACCCTTCGTATTACTTTCGTTCAGGTATTACTTGGTCCTTTGTAGGCTCTGCCCGGTTTGGAGCGCGCTATACTCCGCCTGGATTCATTTTTGATGTAGGCGGTTCGTCTTTATTCCCAAAGAAGGAGCACATTCCATATATTCTAGGCTTTTTGTGCAGCAAACTTGGGCATGAGTTTTTGAGTTACCTTAATCCAACATTGAACTTTCAGGTGGGTAATATCCGGTCCCTTCCTATTAGGATTAGTGATGAAAAGTTCAATTTGATTAGCTCCCTTGTGAAGAAAAATATTAATATATCTAGAATAGATTGGGATTCGTACGAGGATTCTTGGAGCTTTAGAAAACATCCTCTGTTAGAGCACAAAAGCGGTGGTCTAGTAGAAGACGCTTTTAGACAATGGGAAGTTTACACAGAAGATCAGTTTCAGGAGCTCAAGGCTAACGAACAAGAGTTAAATCGAATTTTCATTGGAATTTATGAGCTAGAAGATGAATTAGCACCAGACGTCATAGATGAAGACATTACCATACGTAAAGCCCATCGGAAGCGGGATGTTAAGTCATTTATCTCTTATGCTGTTGGCTGTATGTTTGGGCGTTATTCACTAGACGAAGATGGGTTGGTATTCGCCGGTGGAGATTTTGACCCCAATAGATATAAAACGTTCGATGTAGTGAAAGACAATGTCATACCTATTGGTCATGGAGAATACTTCGAAGACGATATTGTTTTTCGCTTCGTTGATTTTGTTGCGGTTACATTTGGTGTAGAGTCTCTTGAGGATAATCTAGAATATATTGCAGACAGCATCGGTAGACGCTCATCTGAAACGGCTCGAGAGAGTATTCGGAGATACTTCTTCCGCAGCTTCTATAAAGATCATGTGCAGATATACAGGAATCGGCCCATATACTGGATGTTTAGATCGGAACAGGGCACTTTTGCCGCCCTTATTTATATGCATCGTTATGATGAGGATACAGTATCGCGAGTTCGAAGTTACCTCCTATATCTACAGGATAAACTGACTGTAGAAGAGGGCAGGTTAAGACAACTTCTAACTACAGATGTGTCGGAAAAAGAAAGAACGGAACTCGAAAAACAGCTGAAGGTTCTTAGTAAGCAGGTGGTGGAAGTACGGGAGTATGATGAGAAGATCAAGCTCTTAGCCGATATGGGTCTTTCTATCGACTTAGATGATGGAGTAGTTGTTAATTACAGACAGTTCGCAGGTATTTTAGCTGAGTTTTGAGAGTCATTGGTATATGAAAACTAAAGCGGGATGGACAGATCAGAGGATTTTTCTGGGAATATGGAGAAGGATTTACTCAGGATCACCGCCGGTGTACTTTCGATAATTTGCTACCAATATAAGATAATGAGGGATGATAATGACTTTACACTCAAGCAGTCTCAAACTTCCCCGTCTCATCAGTGACGGAATGGTACTCCAGCGCAGCAAACCAGTGAAAATCTGGGGTTGGGCTAAGGCTGGTGAATGTATCAGCATTCGTTTTCTTGGCGAGGAATATAGGGCCATAACGGACTTAGGTGGAACGTGGGCCGTTACTCTTCCAGAATTGGATGCTGGTGGACCTTATTCCATGGAAATCGCAGGAAATGATCAGCAGATAGTCATTGACAACATTCTTGTTGGAGACGTATGGCTGTGCTCTGGTCAAAGCAACATGGTTCTACCAATGGAAAGGGTCGATCTTCTGTATTCTGAGGAGATTGCATCCAGTACTAATCCAGCCATTCGTCAATTTAAAGTACCAGATCGGTATGATTTTAATACATCCCACAGAGATTTGGAATCAGGTCAATGGCAAGAGGCGAATCCTGAAAATGTGTTAGGCTTTACAGCGGCAGGTTATTTCTTTGCCAAAGCCCTCTATGAACAATATGGTGTGCCCATTGGGCTGATTGCCTCGAGCGTTGGGGGATCCCCAGTTGAATCTTGGCTAAGCGAAGACGCTCTAAGGAGATTCCCAGAATACTTGGCTGTGGCTAAAGAGTGTTCTGATAGGGATTACGTAAAGCAGGTACAAGAACGTGATGAAAAGACCCAAGCAGAGTGGTATCACACTCTTCATCGATTGGATAAGGGGTTGACAGGACAAACACCTTGGTATGATCCAGCATATACTGGATTTGAAGAATGGTCCACAATGAATATTCCTGCTAACTGGGACGAGGAAGAGAAACTGGCTGATCTTGTAGGTGTGGTATGGTTTCGAAAAGAGATCACCATTCCTAAATCATTGGCTGGCAAACCAGCCCGCTTGCTGTTAGGCGCAATTGTGGATAGTGATACTACCTACCTCAATGGGGAAGTAGTAGGTACTACTGCTTATCAGTATCCGCCGAGAAAGTACATTGTACCTGCCGGTTTGCTCAAGGAAGGAAAAAATGTGTTGGTAGTACGTGTAGTCAGCAACACGGGCCACGGTGCTTTTGTTAGGGATAAGCCTTACCAACTGACTATAGATGATACAGTCATTGATTTGACAGGCCAGTGGCAGTACCAAATAGGGGCTGTAACCGATCCACTATCCCCAGTTACCTTCTTTCAAAACAAACCCTTAGGTCTGTTCAATGGCATGATTGCTCCTTTAGTAAACTATGCCTTAAAGGGTGTCATTTGGTATCAGGGAGAGTCTAATACGGAACATCCCAGTAATTATTTTCAGCTCTTTTCGGCTCTGATTGAGGATTGGCGGGATAAGTGGAAGCAAAGTGACTTACCATTTTTATACGTTCAACTGGCAAACTTCATGCCGGCTGATAAGACTCCTTCGGAAAGCAATTGGGCAGAGCTCCGTGAACAGCAGCTCAAAGCGTTAGCTGTTCCCCATACTGCCATGGCAGTCGCTATTGATATAGGAGAGTGGAACGATCTCCATCCCTTAAATAAGAAAGATGTAGGTGAGCGCTTGGCTTTGGGAGCCAGATATGTAGCTTATGGCGAACATGACTTGGTCTATTCGGGACCAATCTATCAGTCCATGAAGAAAGAGGAAAACAAAATCGTCCTAACTTTTGATCATGTTGATGGAGGATTGGTTGCCAAGGGAAACGATAAGCTCAACCATTTTGCAATAGCCGGTCCTGACGGTAAGTTTATTTGGGCTGAGGCGAAAATCGAAGGTGACCGTGTAGTGGTGTGGCACGATGATATAGAGGATCCTGCTGCAGTTCGCTATGGGTGGGCAAATAATCCTGAAGGTGCTAATCTTTACAATAAAGCGGGCCTACCTGCATCTCCCTTCCGAACAGATCAAGATTAGAATCGTAAGGGGCCACAGCAGCTAATCTATGGCCCCTCCACTTTAGATTTTTAGTTTGTTTGTGCTTCTACAGTGATTGTTAATGATGTTTTGTACTGACCGGCTGCTAAGTCATACCAGAATGTGTTCTTATCTCTTGGTCTTACTGCGAGGCTTATGGCAATGTCATTAAGCCCTTGTTTTCTCTTGAAGGTTACTCCAGCACCCGGGTTTCCACCGAACATTTTGGTTCCTCCAATGTAGCACTCGTACCAAAACCAGTTGTTTATTGCAGGATCTTCCGCTACTCTTGTTGTCGTAATTCTAGCAAGCCATGGAAAGTTTGTTTCCACTGCCCCTTTAATCTCTACAATTCCGGTACCGCTTCCATCGATGATGTTCAGCTCATGGCTGTCTTCAATGCTAAATTTTGCCCAAGGTTCTACATTAACAGTGATATCAACAGTACGCTCAAAATCTTCTGCAAGAACTGCGGCGCTCATGATCAATACCAATATGATGCTTAGAGCTGCAACTCGCTTCATTTGGGATTCCTCCTTAAATTTGGTTTATATTCAAAGGATGCCCATTATTTACAAAAATAACCGCAAGATTTGAGCATAACAGCATTCCAGTTGAGGGGCGTAACTTTCGAAAATCCGTGTGTGTATCCATTCAATACAATGGAAGGGGGCAAATGTAATGAGCAATCTATACATCTGGTTTCCCAATTCGGAAGTACGGCGGACCTTTGTTATAGAACTCTTGGAAATACCAGAATTAGCACCACGGAACGGAACGAAAAAAGCCAAAAAAGAATACGAACGTCAGATGGAATCATTGAATGAACATCTAGAATATCTCGAGGCAGGAAAAACTCAAAGTCCATACTTCAATCTGTATAAAGATTATTACCAAGGAAACATTCCAGAATGGGAGTTAAAACAGATGGTCGATCCTTGGGATCCACCAAGGGTCTTTATGAAAGGATTTAGGCAGCTTTACACTCAAGACTCTTATGAACACCGCCCTGGAAAGTGGTTGGTTATTAAGTTTCGAAATACAAAGCAGGCAGCGGAACGGTATGAGTGGGTCTTAGAAAGAATTCCGACAGAATGGTTAGGGAGAAATGTTCCCTTACCAAAGACATATCAAGCGGAGCAGAAAGTTAAATGGGTGGAAAGGGTTTTAGAAAATTACGAGTACTTAGAATGTGATTTGCTGAACAAGCTGCTGGATGCACTAAGATACGCCAAAATAGAAAATCCCCGTCTGTTTAGGGGGAAGCGAGTTTATCTGTGGGAACGATTGGCCTTTGAATATCAGTCATATGGTAATCTCACCAAAGCAGAGCACTGTCTCAGGATTCAGGCCACCTTACAGCCAGGATCTAGTGAAGCATTTCTTAACTTAGGTGTTTTCTTGACGGAAGCGGGCCGGTTTTCAGATGCCATTGCTGCTTATAAAGAGGGTTTGGCTGTTACTCCCAATTGCGAGTTTTTGAACCATAATTTGGCGTCTTTATATACGAGTATGGGTCAGCCGTTGTTAGCTCAGCGGGCCCTGAACGAAGCCATACTCGCAAATCCCGAAAGAGGTCTAAATCATTTCATCAAGGGTGAAGCGTGTATGGAAAACCAGCAGTTTGAAGCAGCACTCACTTATTTCCAACAGGCTCTGACTCTCTTGGAAGATGAGGAATGGGTTTCTGTGAAACTAGAAACACTTCTAAACATAGGGGCAGCCTATATGCATCTTGGTCAATTAGACAAGGCAGTGACTTCGTTTTCGGAAGCTTTAGGTCTTGAACCAGACTGTCTAGAAGCCCACGCTTATTTGGCGAGCTGTTTCGGCAGACAGAATAATCAGGCTCGTGCAAAGTGGCACTCTATGAAGGCTAGGCAGCTTAGGAGGCGGCAATGGCATTCTTAGTACCAAAAATCATAGTACTCATCCTCAATTATGATCCGCCGCTTTTTGTTCGATTCATCGAACTGCCGCAGACGCTTTTCGCTGTTGGGATTGGTTGTGTCACTCATGATACTCGAGAGCGCTTCGGCCTCCTCTTCTAATAAACATACTGCAAACACAAAATGGTTGGAGGCGTAGCTGAGCTCTACATCCATGTCAATAATTAACTGGTACATACGGCATGGTTTGCAGAAGGCCAAAATGTACTGCTTATCATCCTGCATAATATGGGAGCCTATAAACCGCTTTTTAATGTCCAATGGTTTCTCACATTTTGTGCAGTTATACATATGCATCCCCCTATTTCTATTGTAAGCTAGAAGACTAAGTCAATTACCGAATACATCAAACACTTTTGTCCGAAACTCTTGATATGCGGGAAATCTTTCAAGGCTTTCCAGTCCTTTCACCAATCCCTGATAGTACCATTTTTGTTGACTCTTATCTTTTTGGCTGAAGCGCTGCCACAGCTCATCGCCGATAGCACCGTAATCTCGATGGATTGCCCGCATATTGGATAACTTGTCACCGAGAATTACGATTTTCGTTTTCAGATCTCTTTCAGGCAGTAGGGAAAGAAACCGCTGGCGGCGCTCTATCCATTCCCCATCTGGTTGGGTCTGGATACGTACGAGGGCTGCAACTTTCGGGCTGAAGACTGTTTCGAGTGTTTCGTAAGAGACACCTGCATCTTCCATAGTATCGTGAAGAATGGCAGCGCTTACCAACTCCTCATCAAAGAGTGTTTGGGCAACGATAATACCTGCTTCCAGCGG
>JAAYRO010000112.1 GCA_012518735.1 Bacillota bacterium | reverse complement strand
CCATGCCACTTCACCCTTCCAGACATTTATTGCTGTGGCATGTCAATTCTTGATATAATCCTAAATTCCTTTATTTGACCCCAGCTGACTCCAGCAGTACGCACCTGCACCCAGACATCCGCCGAACACTCCTGCATTTGACTGAACCATAACTAGATCATGACGCTGTTCATCCGAACGAAGCATTGACCGTATTGTAGACTGTAATTCCTCTAGTGGGAAATCAACCATAGCTAACACTCCGCCACCTAAAACAATACATTGGGGATCGAAAATGTTCACAGCCGTAGCTACTCCTACAGCCACATATTGAATAAACTCCTTAACAGCCTTTCCATTTTGAGCTGAGCTAAAAAACTCTGCCACATCCTGATTCTCCCGCCGAGCATATTCTGTCAAAGCTCTACCTGCTCCGTAAACTTCAAGACAACCCCGATTTCCGCAGCCGCACAACCCATCTTTACCAATAAGGGGAATGTGCCCCAACTCACCAGCAAATCCTCGACTTCCCAAGAGAAGCTGACCATCAATAATAAAGGCTGCACCAAATCCTGTCCCTATATAAAAACCCAGTACGTTTCCATACCCTGCCTGCTTTAGTTCTTGATATTCACCATACAAGAGGAAATTCGTATCCTTCCCTACAAACGTTGGAACACTAAGCCGGGCAGTAATTAAATCTCCCAGGCGTACACCTTCTAGTCCCCCAATGTTGGGGCAGGAGAGTACGGTGCCGTCTTGACGTACAATACCTGGAATGCCTACACCAGCTCCTACCAAATTCACATTATGCTCTGCAGCATACTCATCCACCACATCAAGGAGATTATCTACTAGATCTCCTGTTCCAAGGCTCGCGGCTCTAATAAGCACAGGATGTTTTAGATTCATCTTGGAATCAAGTAGAGCAAAACGAACATTCGTACCACCAATATCAATGCCAAGTGCTGCTTGTTCACTCATCTGATCTCCCACCCAATACTGCCTGCTTAAATTGGGCCAGATTTTGTGTAAGGGTACCCCCGTTGTGGAAAATACTTGATGTACCGCCTACCAAGATCTCTGCTCCAGCAGCCAATGTGCGCTGAGCATTGACAACATTAATATTCCCATCTACTTCAATAGGGATTTCCCGACCACTCTCCCTTATCATTTGGGCCAATTGGCTGATCTTGGGTAGAACCCCATCGACGAATTTCTGTCCTGCAAAGCCTGGTTCCACAGTCATTATTACAACATAATCGACCCGATCTAAAACATAAGGAATTCTCTCTAGAGATGTGGACGGATTCAGCACTACTCCAGCTTTCATGCCAAATCGTTTAATCTCATCAATAAGCCTGACAGGAAACATGGAACGCTCCAAATGGAAACTAAACCAGTCAATCCCTGCCTCAGCTGCTGACTGAACGAAATCCTCTGGTCGATTTACCATCAAGTGGGCATCCATGGGAATATTCGAGATAGTCTTAATGGCCTTTACTGTATCAAAATTCATGGCTAAATTAGGCACAAATACCCCGTCCATAATATCAATGTGCCAAAAATCAACCCCTGCCTCTTCCAACTCTCTGATATCCTGTTCAAGATGAAGGACATCAGCACACATGAGTGATGCTGCGATTTTCATTCTCTCACCTCTGGAAAATACTTTGTCATAAACTGCTTCTGCATATGGCTTGTTGTCAATAACCCTATCTCTAGCGAATAATTACGTGACTCTCCTGGTTCTAGATACTGCAGGGTTCCCCTTTTTCGCTCTTGTGATCGCCCCTCTACCAGACAATTAGCTGGCTCTAAACCTGCTGCATAACTTCCAGCATGGGTATACTTCCATTGAATGAACCGAGGCAGAGTCTTATGAGGAAACCGGAGATAAACTCCTAAATGATTTCGAGGGTTAAATAAGGCAGCTGTACAGAACCCTGTTTCATCAGGATTCAAATCGTGATAAAACACCGTATCGGGATAATTCGGATCAGGATCATCATAGACGTTATAGCGAGATCCTTCTTGAGCTGCCACCTCATCTCTTGGACGAACAGTACCTCTTGTCAATAATCGAGTGCCCCCTTCGAGCAGAGGATGGCCAAAGTTGCAGTGGTAAAGCACCATATGAGGAACAGACTGAAAGCCCTCATTTGTAATAACATCATTTAGGAAAATACGGTTGTCCCCTATTTTGCTTGTAATAGTCCGCTCGCAAAGTACACTGTAACCCAGCATTTTGCTCTCCCGAACCTTACCAGTGAGACGCAGGAGCCCTTCACTGCCCTGCCATTCGGTGCCAGTACTGATCTCTTCTCCTGGAATGCTGTGAATTCGGCCGTGAAGTCCTAAATCCTGACCTGAGTCTTGATCCGGTGCACCTAAGTATGTGAGTCCACATGTAGTCACTAACCCGCCGCCCCAACCCCGCATCCACTCATCGCCCTCAGGTTCGTAGTATGCAGGATGAGTTTCGCCCCCTGATGTCTGAAACGAAATGGGAATGCCGGCTCATTCACAAAGGCCAATATCCAAACCTCGATCTAATAGAACATGAAAGCGCAGGCCAGAACCGGTTTTGAATTCTGCAACCTGCACGCCCTTCCGCCGCCCTTCATCATAAGTCAGTCGTGTGATTCCGTATACGCCATGACCTGTTCCAAAGTAGCTTTGAAGTTCCCGCCTAGTATATTCTCTTTCAAACAGCTTCACCATTCGAGCCTCCCTAACTCAGCCGGGCGTTTGTGCAGCCCAGAGCTTGTAGTCTGCTGATCCATCTTTCCTTATCTTCTTGACTAGCATTATCTAAATTGGGAAGGTTAGGCTCCCTCCCTAAGCTCGCCGCTTTAGAATTACCTAGATTATGATAGGCCATGATCTCTGGACCATCTATTCTCGGATATTTCTCAAGGAGGTGAGCAATGCCCTGAAGATGAGTGTCTTCATCATTTATAGCCGGAATCAAAGGACATCGCAATCGAATGGAGGCTCCGAGAGTGTACAGCCGATCTAAGTTGGTCAAAATCAATGCATTATCCCGTCCCGCTAACTGGTAGTGTTTTTGCGCATCGGTGACCTTGTAGTCGAACAAGAAGAGATCCACTAGTGGTGCCACTTCTTCATATTGGTGAGTGGGTCCATAACCTGCCGTTTCTAAACAGGTATGAAGACCACTGCTTTTTGCCTCCTCTAATAGGGGCTTCGTGAACAAGAACTGCCCCATAGGCTCACCGCCCGAAAGAGTAATACCTCCCCCGGTCCGTTCGTAATAAGCCCTATCTTTTAAGACTTCTGTCATAACTTCTGAAATACTCATTTCTTTACCCACGATTTTATCAAAACCCAGCTCATGCATGATTTCTGGTTCAAATGACTGGGATTCAGGGTTGTGGCACCACAAACAGCGCAAAGGGCACCCCTTCAAAAAAACAGTAGTCCGAATCCCCGGTCCATCGTGGATTGAAAACCTCTGAATATCGAAGACGATGCCCTTTACCATCATGATTCCCCTCTTACCCTAATATAAAGTACGACTAATGATTTCCATCTGTACGTCTTTGTCTAACGTAACAAACCGTGCACTAAATCCTCCCACCCGGACAATGAGATTTTGATGCTTCTCTGGCTCACGCATGGCCTCTTCTAACTCCTGTCTGCTTACAACAGTAATCATGGCTTGGGCTCCACCATTGTCGAAATAAACATCTAGCAACGCATCTAGTTTATCCCGGTGCTCCCTAAACATAGACTTACTGAACTTCATGTTTTGAACTGCACCAGCATGAATAGTAGGATCTAGTTTTACTAGAGAATTCAAGAAAGCAGTAACCCCATTTCGATCATTACCTCCAGATGGGTTGTTAGCATTTGCCATAGGTTGGCGGCTCTTACGTCCATCTGCGGAAGCCGCGGTCCAGCGTCCCATCAGAGTATTCGCGCTGTTGTTAATCACCACAACAAGATACCACTGGAGTCCCACCCGTTCTGTCTGCT
>JAAYRO010000111.1 GCA_012518735.1 Bacillota bacterium | reverse complement strand
TCTTAGGGCTTATGTCTTGACTTTGTTCATTTAGGATGGGTATAATATAGAAAACAAGATGGTAAGGCTAAGATGAGGGTTAGTATCTTTACTGATGTGGCAAAGAGAGTCGGCAGTGGGTGAGAAGCTGATCCACTAAGTAAAGAGAATGGGCCTCGGAGCAGCAGGACCGAACTGATAGTAGGTTTTGCCGGTTAGTCCGCCGATATTGGATAGAGCGGATCGGTCGTTATGTCCGATCAAACAGGGTGGTACCGCGGTTATATTTCGTCCCTTTTTGGGGGCGTTTTTTATTTTTAAAACAAGAGTAAATACCTGACAAAGGAGTTAGATCTAATGAGTAAACGTGTCTTCTCAGGAATTCAGCCTACGGGTAGTATTCATGTGGGGAATTATTTGGGAGCCATTCGAAATTGGGTTCAACTGCAGGATGAATATGAATGTTTATTCTGCATGGTTGACTATCACGCTATTACAGTAAATTATGATCCAGATGGGCTGGAGCAGCGGGTCTTAGATGCAACAGCCACTAATATTGCTGCTGGTCTTGATCCTGATAAGGCTATCATCTTTTTGCAGTCCTTAGTACCAGAACACACAGAGCTCACCTGGCTGTTGACCTGTATCACATCTATTGGGGCGTTAGAACGAATGACCCAGTTCAAAGACAAAGCAGCCAGGCAGCAGCAGATCTTTGCTGGTCTAATGAATTATCCTATTTTGATGGCTGCTGATATTCTGCTGTATAAGGCGGAATTTGTCCCTGTAGGTGATGATCAGCTGCAGCACTTAGAACTAGCTCGGGAACTTGCTAGACGTTTTAATGGTACCTTTGAAGACTATTTCCCAGAACCTAAACCCCTGCTTACGTCTGGAGCAAGGATTATGGGACTTAATGATCCAACTGCAAAGATGTCGAAGAGTATAGAAGGGAGCTATATCGCTTTAGCTGAAGAGGACGATTCTATTCGTCAGAAGATCCGCCGGGCAGTTACAGACCCTGGTCCACAAGGGGGAGAAATGGGGCCAGGTGTTCGTAATTTGTTCACTCTTTTAGAGGGCTTTGCCGATGAGAGCATAGTAGAACAGTTCAGACGGGACTATGCAGATCAGAAGCTCCGATACTCTGATTTGAAAAGCGTGTTAGCTGATGCAATTGTAGAGGGTTTGACACCAATCAGAGAGAAACGGGCTGAGTTACTGGCTAAGCCTGAAGACTTAAAGGAGATCCTCTATGATGGTTCTAAAAAGGCAAGGAAGATTGCCAAGGTCACAATGGAAGAAGTACGGGACATTATGGGTTTTCGTCTGCCCATAAAGTAAGAGTAGGACTGGTGATTTGAGCCCTAAGGGACTTCTTGCCTTAAGACTCGAATCACCAGACTTTTTTCAGCTTGGTATTTCACCAACGTCTTTTAATACGTGGTCGGGGCGATAGGGGAAACGCTTCATTGAACTTTCACTGGTGACGCCGCTTAAGACTAATATGGTTTCAATTTCCGATTCAATTCCAGCAATAATGTCTGTATCCATTCGGTCACCAATAATCACGGTTTCTTCAGTGGCACAGCCTAATCGTTTTTGAGCCTGCCGCATCATGAGTGGATTTGGTTTTCCAATGAAATATGCTTTACGGCTTGTGGCCAATTCGATAGGGGCGATGAGGGCCCGTGTCGCTGGGGCGATGCCGTGTTCAGTAGGACCTGTTAAGTCAGGATTTGTTCCAATAAGTTTAGCACCATTCAGTACCAAATGAATAGCATGCTCAATTCGTTCAAAATTGTAGGTCCGTGTTTCCCCAACTACAACATAGTCAGGATTCACATCATTCATGGAAAAACCTACATCATAAAGAGCCTTAAGTAAGCCGGCCTCACCAATAACAAATGCGCTGCCGCCAGGACACTGTTTGCTTAGAAAAGAAGCAGTGGCTAGGGCACTGGTATAGAAGTGTTCTTCACCTACATCAATACCCATGCGCTTCAGCTTCTCTTGTAATTCTCTAGGACTTCGTTCACTGCTGTTGGTCAAAAAGAGAAAGCGCTTATCGTTTTCCAGTAACCAATGAACAAACTCTCTTGCCCCATCAAGCAGGCGATTTCCATGATAAATTACACCATCCATATCAGAGATAAACCCTATTTTTTCTTTAACAGATACCATTTTGACACCTCTTTGATCTTAATCATGACTGCTACTAAACTTAATTCGCCTATGCAGCTGTGAAACCCTCTGGAAGAGGTATAAGATAAGCGCTAATACAACGAGGAAAAGGAAGCGGATATTTTTATGGTCTTACGAACCCATGATTTGGACAAAAGCAGCAGATCGCTGTTTAGTAAGATGTTGATTTTTGCTTTGCCCATCATGGCAATGAACATCCTACAACTGCTTTTTAATGCTGCTGATATGATAGTTGTTGGACGTTATTCAGGTAGTGAAGCCCTAGCTGCTGTGGGAGCGACTGGTTCACTCATCAATCTTATCGTTAACTTATTTATGGGCCTGTCAGTAGGTACGAGTGTCGTTACGGCTCAAGATTATGGTGCAGGTAACCCTGACGCCGTAAGCCGAACTGTTCACACTTCTATTGGAATAAGCATAATCGGCGGACTGATTGTTATGGGTGTGGGCTTGGTTCTCTGTGAACCTCTTCTGATTCTAATGGGTACTCCAGAGGACATTCTCCATCTGTCGGTGCTGTATATGAAGATCTATTTTCTCGGCTTGCCTGCCAGCATGATATACAACTTTGGTGCAGCCATATTACGAGCCATAGGGGATAGCCGTCGTCCAATGTATTTCTTAACCATGACTGGTATTGTAAACGTGCTGTTCAATATGTTTTTCGTAATTGTACTCAATATGAGTGTTGACGGGGTAGCATGGGCTACAGTAATTTCGCAGTATCTTGCCTTAGTGCTGATTATGGTAAGTCTTTCCCGAAGCGTCGGAGCCATACGATTTAGATTCCACCTACTGCGTATTGATTCTCATAAACTAAAGGACATAATCAAAATAGGTTTACCAGCGGGCCTGCAGGGGCTGCTGTTTTCTATTTCAAATGTTTTGATCCAGTCAGCTGTTAATTCATTTGGCTCGGTCATGGTAGCTGCGAGCGCTGCTGCGGGCAATGTAGAGGGCTTTGTAGGAACGGCTATGAACGGCTATTACAACGCTGCCATTACCTTTACTGGGCAAAGTATGGGAGCGAAAAAATACGATAGAATAGACGATATTGCAAAGGTATGTACCATTCTAGTATTTGCAACTTGGATTTTATTGGGTGGTGCTACACTGCTTATTGGTGAATCGCTTCTTGGTCTTTACACATCTAATCCAGAGGTTATTGAACTAGGAATGCTGCGGTTGAAGGTCATGATGGCTGCATATTTCACATGCGGCACGATGAACGTGTTTCCAGGCCTAACACGGGCCATGGGTTATTCCATTCTGCCCATGCTTTGCACGTTAGTAGGGGCCTGTCTCATGCGCATCGTTTGGCTGTCCACAGTTTTTAGATGGTATCCAACGGTAATTGTACTGTTTATGTGTTATCCGGTTACCTGGGCGTTGGCTGGACTAGGGCAGGTGGCCAGTTTCTTTTATGCACGGAGCCAGATCCGTAAGCGTGCCGCTTTAGAAACGGAAAGCGTAGAAGTGAGTTTGTGAGGGTAATTAGCAATTTGGTCCAGTAATAGGAACGGGGAAGATTGCCTGACATTCCAACGACTTCATCAAAAGAAGATTTCTTTCTGTTAGTTTACATAATATC
>JAAYRO010000110.1 GCA_012518735.1 Bacillota bacterium | reverse complement strand
GGAGAAATTGCCTTAATTCAAGGACTAGCTTCTCGGTCAATAGGTCATTATGGGGTTCGACCTGGTGCAGAAGGGCTTCTGCCTGGGATGGGAGATTCATCATGCGAGTAGCCGCCCTTATTCCAGCGTTCAATGAAGAAGACTTGATTCTTGAGACGATCAAG
Source organism: Bacillota bacterium (assembly GCA_012518735.1). Lineage (GTDB taxonomy): Bacteria > Bacillota > Limnochordia > Darwinibacteriales > Darwinibacteriaceae > JAAYRO01. The sequence goes on along the minus strand of JAAYRO010000110.1, from coordinate 4,411 downwards.
GGCGTTCGAAATATTCCAGAAGTGGATGAGATAGTCGTAATTAACGATGGCTCTCAGGATGGGACGGGTGCCATGGCCCAGACTGCTCAGGTGCGAGTCATTGATATCTATCCTAATCGCGGTAAGGGAGGGGCACTTAACGCTGGATGGCGGGAAACAAGAGCAGATATATATTTGTTATTAGATGCTGATCTAGGAGAGACGGCTGCTTATGGTTCTCAGCTCTTAGCACCAGTTTTGAATGGTGAAGCTCACATGACCATAGCTGAGTTTTCCCCCAATCAGGCTGGGTTAGAAAGCAAGAAGATGGGGTTTGGAATTGTGAGACGGTTTGCGGCTTTTGGGTTATGGTTTTATACTAGGCAGATCTTTACAAGCCCTCTGTCTGGTCAACGTGCTGTTAGAGCTTGTGTCCTAGATTCTCTCGGGGGATTTATGGAAGGATTCGGTGTGGAAGTTGGCTTGACAGTGGGAGCAGTCCAGGAGGGCTATATGATCTTGGAAATCCCAGTTTCAATGGAACATCGTGGACATGGACGGGGGGTAAAGGGATTTCTGCATCGAGGTCGTCAGCTGATCCATATATGTAAGGCTTTGTGGAAATGCAGAGAGGGAGGAAATAGTAGATGATGGTTTGGCTCCAACGGCTGCTGTTAACTTTAGTTGTCTACGTGGCTGTTCCCATATTGGTTCCTATGTATTCTGGGCATTTGCGAGAGAACTATCAGGGGAATGCCATTCCAATGGGATTAGGGCTCGCATTTGTTCTGCCAACGGTGATAGCGATTACCTTAACAAGCAGTGAAATGAAGGATTTTATCTTTGGGATCCTAATCCTGTTTTTTGCACTGCTAGGGTTTGTTGATGATATGTTAGGATATAATCGTGTTCAGGGATTTCAAGGACATTTCTCGACCATTACCAGCAGACGGCTTTCTACAGGTGGTTTCAAAGCTTTAGCCGGAGGGGTTATTGCTTTGGCGGTTAGTTCGAGGACAGTACAAGGGGTTATTCCTATCCTGATTAGTGGGTTTACTATAGCTCTCTCAGCCAATCTAGTTAATCTGCTTGATCGGAGACCAGGAAGGGCAGCTAAGTTCTTTTTTCTGTTTGCTCTTCTTTTGATCCTTGTCAATAGGGAGCTACAGACGTCCCTGCTGTGGCTTGTGGTGGCTGTTGTAGGTTACGTAGTCTGGGACCTTAAGGGTACTGTAATGATGGGTGACACAGGAGCTAATCCTTTAGGTGCAGGGCTTGGTTTTGCCTTCGTCCAGACATTATCACAACCGTTAGGATTGGTTCTATTTGCTGTACTTATTCTTCTAAATGCTGTCTCAGAAAGGGTGTCTTTTTCCAAAATTATTGAGTCCAATAGGGTGCTGTCGTTTCTGGATCGGTTAGGTCGTTCGTAATTGCTTCTTTGAGCAGGATATTTCACCATCATGTGGAAAAAGTGAAGATGATGATTTTATAGTTGGAGGATAATGATGCGAAATGTTGTTACGGGATTAGGGGTCTTATTCTTAGTTCTTTTTAGTTGTTCTGTCAGCGCTCAGCAGACGTATGTGGTAAAGCCAGGAGATACATTGTATGAGATTTCTCTTACCCACGGTATATCATGGAAAGAACTGGCTGAGCTCAACGAAATAAGTGATCCTCGGAAAATGCAGGTGGGAACTGTTTTGCGCTTACCTGCCCATACTCCAGATGTGATCTATCTGCATGACGGTTCAGTTTGCAGAGTGAGTGAAGAAGAGATGGAACTGCTTGCTAAATTAGTGTATTCAGAAGCTCGCGGTGAATCACTAGAAGGGAAAATTGCGGTAGCCGCTGTTGTAATTAATCGGGTGAGAAGTGAAGCCTTCCCTGATACTGTTAGGGATGTAATTTATGAACCGCGACAGTTTACTCCTGTTGAGCAGAATATACTACCGCACCATGTGGATGAAGTTAGTATGCGTGCAGCGAGGTTAGCACTTCAGGGAGAGGATCCTACAGATGGCGCTCTGTTCTTCTATAATCCGCGCAAGACAAAGAATTCTGACTTTTGGAAAACGAGAACGGTGATTAAAAGGATTGGGAATCATAACTTTGCCCTCTAGGTGAATATGAATACACGAGGGGGCGATGAAATGCGTGTATTCGTCTTTAAGGTAAAATGGCTGTATGTGTTTTTGACTCTGCTTCTAGCCTTCCTAGCTCTGCTGCCGCAGGTGCGTACACCGATAGTTATTTCGGTGATGACGCGGGGAAGGCTAGTTCCTATTTACAAGGTTGGGACGAACCAAAAGCAAGTGGCTATTTCTTTTGATGCGACGTGGGGGACTGAGTACACTGATGAAATATTAGAGATTTTAAAGCAGCACAACGTTCGAACTACTTTCTTCCTAGCAGGATATTGGGTAGACAAACATCCAGACTATGTATTGAAAATAGCAGAATACGGTCACGAAATTGGCAACCACAGTTATTCCCATCCTCACATGAATTCCCTTAGTGAGATGGGAATTGTTTACGAACTGCAGAAGAATGAAGAAATGATTAGGGATCTCACTGGACAACACTTAGTATTATTCCGCCCTCCATTTGGAGAGTACAACAACCAAGTAATCAAGACAGCAGAATCCATTGGATACCAAACTATACAGTGGTCGGTGGATTCGTTGGATTGGAAGAACTTAACCAGCGCTCAGATCTATGAACGGGTTATGGGTCAAATTAAACCAGGCGATATAGTATTGTTTCATAATGCTGCTTCTGGAACACCAGGCGCTATCAGGCGTATAATACCAGACCTGCAGCAGGCAGGTTATGAGATTCTGCCTATCTCAGAGCTTCTGCACAAAGGACAGTTCTATATTGATCATGATGGAACCCAACGATTGATTAAGGGGAGTGTGCAGTAATATGGGCAACCGAGGTCTTTTTATGATTATTACTAAGCGCACTCTTCTAATTGGATTGTGCGTTATTCTATGTTTGATTGCTGTATTGTTTGGACCGAACTTGATTCTTCACTGTCAACGACATTTCTATGGCGTGAAGAAAGGAGTAAGTCTGGACGGTTATTCTGTAGAAGGGTTATTAGAACGGGAGTTATACGATACAGTAGCTAGTTTAGGCGAAATCCATTACATAGAAGCGAAAAACGCCAGTTGGGATTGGAATCATGGACTTGTCCAAGAAGAAAAAATTGGTCAGATTGTAGACGTCAAAGCCACGGTGAAGGCTTTGCTAAATGCCCCGCCGAATACTGAAGCGACCTTCGTTACTGTTACTATTCTGCCTTCCATTACTACCAGTCACTTTCAACCTTATGTCCGCGGTTCAAGTTTGGAGCCGCGAGTGGCAATAATGATCAATGTAGATTGGGGAGACGAGTTTATCCCTGCAATGCTGGACGTTTTGCGCGATTATGATGTTATTGTAACGTGGTTTCCTACTGGCCGTTGGGTAAAGCAGGCTCCCGAATTGGCGCGACAGATCTCTTTAGCTGGTCACGAAATAGGTAATCACGGTGGTTGGCACGGAATGCCGAGTCAAATGGGACGGGATGAAGTGATTCGTCTCATTCAGGAGGGTGAAGATGAAATAACCAAGGCCACAGGGCAGAAACCGCAAATTTTTGCACCACCTGCTGGAGATTACAACAGGCAGACTGTGGCCGTGGCAGCAGAGCTGGGATACAAAACGGTATTGTGGACAGTTGATACGGTTGATTGGAAAAGACCAGCTCCAACAGTAATAGTTGACAGGGTACTCAGTCAAATTTGCAGTGGTGCATTAGTCTTAATGCATCCTACACAGCCAACGTCAGAAGCGTTACCGATTGTAATAGATCACCTATTGACTAAAGGATATCAAATGGTAACCGTTAGTGAACTGCTGTCCGACTAAAGGGCTTTTGATATTGTTTCCCAGACCGCAGGATCTTCTTGACCTAGACGCCATAGGGCAATTCCGGCCAGATCGTACTTTTTTACAAGGTCCAGCTTATACTTAGTGCTGTAGCGGTTTTCAAACCAGACTTGATTTCCGTTCCCATAACTGAAATAGGGGACCTTGTACTGGCTGTGCCATTTGACACTCACCCCTTCTTGGGCCGCTAGTTCCATTGCCTGTTCATAGGTAACTCCTGTACCGCCAGTCTTCGACCAGTTGTACCCATAACCTGGAATTCCCAGAATGATTTTGTCCTTGGATGTCTTGGAAAGAGCAAAATCAATGACTTGTTCTACCCACTCGATGGATGAAATAGGCCCTGGATCTCCTTTGGAGTAATGCTGATCATAGGCCATGATTACTATATAATCGGCATATTGACTCAATGCCTCATAGTCATATGCACCGGAAAAATTGTTGTTCAGATCGTCTACGGTTTTAGCCGGTACAGCAATGGTCGTGATGAGAT
>JAAYRO010000109.1 GCA_012518735.1 Bacillota bacterium | reverse complement strand
TTTGCCTGGTTCATTAACGAACTGCAGCCTAAGATTCGAGCGGTTCTAACCCTAATGCTTTATGCGCCATCCATTTCAGGTTCGCTGTTTATGATTTGGACCGTAATGTTTAGTGGTGACGCATACGGCTATATTAATGGATTCTTACTATACTGGGGGATCATTAAGGAACCAATTCAGTGGTTAACTGATCCTTCCTGGATGATGCCAGTTGTAATTTTGGTTGTGTTATGGATGAGTCTTTCTACAAGTTTTTTGGCCTTTATTGCGGGATTGCAGGGTCTAGATCCCCGTTTGTTTGAAGCAGGAGCAGTAGATGGTATACGAAATCGGTGGCAGGAGCTGTTCTATATTACACTGCCACAAATGAAGGGCTACTTGATGTTTGGAGCTATCATGTCGATTACCGGTTCGTTTACGGCAGCGGCTCAAATTATTCCGCTAGTTGGATTTCCCAGCACAGATTATGCTGCACACACCATCGTGGCTCACCTGATTGACTATGGTAACGTACGTTTTGAGATGGGTACAGCATCAGCCATTGCAGTGATCTTATTCGTTGTTATGGTTGTAGTTCAAAGATGGGTCCAACGTTTACTAGACCGATTCGGTTCTTAGGGGGGAGATCAGTTTGAGAGGTAAGATTTGGGCAACAAAACCGGGACGTTCTTTTGGGGGAAATCTGGTCATTTTCATTTTCCTAGCAGTAGGTGCCATATTTTCTATCTTGCCGCTGGTTTATGCTATTTCTAATGCCTTTAAGCCGCTTAATGAATTGTTCTTATTTCCACCGGTGTTTTTCGTTAGGAACCCGACTCTGGACAATTTCTATGACCTATTAGTTCTCATGTCCAGTTCATGGGTGCCTTTTTCTAGGTATTTAATGAACACTTTGGTTATTTCATTAGCTGGAACAGCTGGCCATGTGGTTTTAGCTTCTTTAGCCGCATTTGCCTTAGCTAAGCACAACTTTCCCGGTTCGAAAGCAATGTTTAGTTTGGTAGTATTGTCTTTAATGTTTGCTCGGGAAGTGACTAACATTCCCAACTACTTGATCGTGTCGTACTTAGGATGGGTAGATACCTATTGGGCCATCATCATGCCTGCGTGGGCCATGAGCCTGGGGCTTTTCTTGATGAAACAGTTTATTGAAGCAATGATTGATGATGCTCTTTTAGAAGCGGCTCGTATTGAAGGGGCTAGTGAGTGGAAGATTTTCTGGCGTATTGTAATGCCCAACGTAAAACCTGGATGGCTGACTTTGATAATTCTGTCATTCCAGTCTTTATGGAATGAGACAGGTGGTCAGTTTATTTACAGTGAGCAGCTCAAAACTCTACCATATGCATTGAACCAGATAATTGCTGGTGGGATTGCCCGTGCAGGGGTAGGAGCTGCGGTAGGTGTGATTATGATGATTGTACCTATCATAGTGTTTGTGGTTAATCAGAGCAAAGTCATTGACACTATGGGAGCTTCAGGTATTAAGTAATGAAAGGCCGATGGGAGGGAATCAATTGAAGCCGTTTCGAACGCTTACTATTTGCTTCATTGCGCTGATCTTTGCCATCAGCTTAGATCCCGCGATTGTATCAGCACAGGACAGCTACACCTATAATATTAATGGCGAAGCTGTACCAGGTCCTGCTGTTTATGATAGCTCAAAAGAGATTTATGGTGAGGATCTTGGTATTGGATCACTGCGGGATCCTCAGGATTTGTTTGTCAGTCCAAATAACCTGATTTACATTGCTGATACTGGCAATAATCGGATTATTGTTGTAGACGAGAATTTCGAGTTGGTACGGGTCATTTCTGAGTTTCACGATGGAGATGAAACTCATACTTTTTCTAGTCCAACGGGACTTTTTGTTAACGAAGCAGAGATCCTGTATGTTGCTGACTACGGCAACAGCCGGGTTGTGGCTCTAAATGAAGCGGACGAAGTAGTTCAGATCGTTAGTAACCCTACTGATCAAGAGTTAATTGCAGATGACTTTAGATTTCGACCTTCAAAATTGGTTGTTGATCGAGTAGGCCGTATGTACGTAATTGCTGAAGGGGTCCTAGAAGGGTTGATGGAGTTTGACGAGACTGGCGTCTTCAGTGGATACATTGGAGCACCGCGAGTAAACCCTAACCTTTGGGACTATCTCTGGCGGAAAATCATGACAGATGCACAGAAAGAACGTTCGGTAATTTTTGTGCCTACTGAATACAGCAGCCTCGATATTGATGAAAAAGGATTTATTTATACGACAGTATCTGGTGGTTCGTCCGATGTAGAACAAGTCATACGACGGCTCAATCCTGCAGGAGACGATGTGCTGCGTCGCCGGCAAGACGGATTTCCACCTCCAATGGGTGATGTGGACGTTATTTTTCGAGAAGGTAATCCCCATGCTTCTATTGTTGGCCGTTCTGGTCTGCAGGATATTGTTGTTCGTGAAAACGGAATTTATAGTGTAATTGATCTTACTCGTGGACGAGTCTTTACTTATGATGACAATGGCAACTTATTGTATGCCTTTGGTTCGGTAGCTTTTGAGAAATCTTCTTTCCGGGCGCCCAGCGCCATAGACGTATTGGAGGACCGTCTTCTTATCTTAGATCGCAGACTTAACCTAATCTCTGTTTTGGAACCAACCGATTACGCCAAATCCATACATGAAGCCATTGCCCTTTACCAAACGGGTGATTATGATGGATCAGCTCAGATGTGGCAGGAGGTTCTCAAGCAGAATCCTAATCTCGATTTGGCTTACAGCGGGATAGGACGTTCTTTGCTTAGACAGGGTGAATTTCATGAGGCCATGCAGACTTACCGCTTAGCGAATGATCGAACTGGATATTCGCAGGCTTTAGGTCTTTATCGCCGGGATTGGATCAACGCTAATTTCTCCAAAATGATGGCGGGTTTGATCGTATTGATTCTTGCTGTAAAGATTGGTCGCAAGGTCCGGCAAGAGCGGCAGAAAGCGAAGCAGGTAGGTTACAAGGGTTTAGGATATAAGATCAGCGACAACAGGTTCATAGCTTATCTACAGAGTCTATCCTTTGCCTTCAAAGTCATTGTTAGTCCCTTTGATGGTTTCTGGGATCTGAAACATGAAAAGAGAGGCACGGTTCTCTCCGCATCTACGATTCTCGGCGGAGTCGTTCTGACTTATATTCTGATTCGGCAGTATACTGGTTTTCTTTTCAACATGAAGGAAGCAAAAGATCTCAATATTTACGTTGAATTACTCAGTGTTCTGATTCCTTTTATGCTGTGGTGTGGTGTGAATTTGGGACTTACGAGTTTGATGGAAGGGAAAGGTTCCTTTAAGGACATTTATATTGCTACAGCGTATGGCCTGTTTCCCATTATTCTTATCAATCTTCCCCTTATCTTTGTAAGCCGAGTTATCACCCTTGAAGAAGGGGCATTCTACTATGTCATTAACACAATCGCTGTAATATGGTCTGGTTTCTTAGTATTTGTAGGGATGCTTGTAACCCATGAATATGAATTAGGGAAAAACGTATTTACCAGTATCTTAACAGGTGTGGGAATGGGGATTGTCATCTTCCTCGCCCTGCTGTTCTTTAATGTTTTGGCGCAGCTGTATGGATTTATCGATACGCTGTACACTGAGATCTCATTTAGGCTTTAAAGGAGGTTAGCGATGACGATGAAATGGCGATTTTGGAAGACTCTTAGTCTCGTAGTTTTAATGGTTATGAGCCTGCATTCGTTGGGATGGGCAGCTAATCTCCCAAAATACACTTTGGCTCAAGAAAACGAGTATTTAAGGTTGTATGTTCAGGAGGATACGGCAGAAATTGCAGTAGAAGATATAGCAACAGGTTCTCTATGGTTTAGCAGTCCCCAAGACTTGCGAATGGAACAGATTAAGCGGGGAAATGCTCGTGATGGAATGCGATCCCTTATTTCCCTAAACTATTTCACTCCTCGCAGAGAAGGTCGATCACTTAACTCTTATGTCGACAGCGTACTGAATGAGGAATTCTCGGTTTCTATTTCACAAGAAGAAGTTCGGTTTGACTTTGTCCTAGGAAAACAATGGGCTGATGAAGCTCACTATCCTATTTTCATTGCAAAAGATAAGTTTGAGGCACTTTTGGAGAAAGTTGAAGACAGTTTTGATCGAAAACTGCTGGAGGAAGCATATAGTCTAGTTGTTTTTGAAGAGCAGGATGGGGATCCTTATGAGCGAGTGCCAGTATATGGGTTAGATCTGCCTACTTTATTTGGGAATTACAAAATTGACATTCTCAGTGGAAGTCTGTTAGGGAAGAGGTTAGGCACGAATAATACACCTAATGAACGGACGAAACATTATATGGAGCGTTTTGCAGATACGATTGTGTCTCACCGAAACGATATAGAGAGACGAGGCCTTATTACTGCAAAAGACGTGGAGTTTGTTCGGCATGGACCTTTTTACGCACTTCTTGATGAGACCTATCCTGCTTACTACAAACCTGAATTTTTCCGGATTTTCCATGAGATAGGATACACTCCTCAAGATGTGGCTGAAGACCACGAGGGAAGGGGCATTGATCTGCCCCGACCTAATCCGCAGATTTTTACCATTCCAGTCATTTGTAAACTGGATGGACCAAACTTGGTAGTGACAGTACCGGCAGGTGAGATCAAATATCCTATTAATGTTGAAAATGCTGATGGAGATCTAGAGACTTTTTACCCTTATTCAATTGATTTGTTGCCCTATTTTGGAGCAGCCTATACAGACGCTTCAGGCTATATGTTTGTCCCAGATCGCTCTGGAGGATTAATCTACCTGAACAATTCAAAGAAACTTGGTTTGCCCTCTTATTATGGAGCAGTATATGGCGTAGACCGATCGACATCACCGCAGATCGAACGGATTACAGACGGTGCCTATATACGGCTGCCAGTGTACGGACTTAAGGAAGAGGATAAGGCCTTCTTTACCATTATTGAAGAGGGGCAAGCGTTGGCTAATCTATCAGCCGAGCTTGCAGGCAAGACAGACTCGTTTAACAAAATATTTTCTCGGTTTGTCCTTACACCTCGAGCTACCATTACTCTATACGGTGTGGAAAGCTCTCAAGATGATAAATTGGTGGATGCCTATTCAGTTCGACCCTATCAAGGTAACATTACACTCCGCATTGGATTTCTTACTGGTGATAAAGCCAACTATCCAGGTATGGCCAACTATTACCGATCCTATCTCGTGAACAGGTATGGACTGGAGAGAATTGATTCAGATAGTCCCCTTCCATTGAATGTGGAGTTGATTGGCGGTATTCATGACAAACAAACGGTGGTAGGTGCTCCTCGAGAAGTAATCCATCCCATGACCACGTATACCGATGTAGTGACTATCCTAAACGACTTACAGAACCGGGGTGTTGACCATGTACGTGTTCGCTATGTGGGCTGGTCTAAGGGTGGTGTGGAACATTTCTACCCTAACAAAGTTAGGTTAGAAA
>JAAYRO010000108.1 GCA_012518735.1 Bacillota bacterium | reverse complement strand
TAATTTGGGTACTCAGCACAGCTTTGATGTTATCTTCAATACTGTACCAGCACTTGTACTGCCTCGTTCTTATCTTCGTCTATTGCCTTCCTCAACAGTAATCATTGATATTGCAGCTAGTCCAGGCGGTACAGATTTTGCAGCGGCAGAACAATTAGGGATCAAAGCAATCTCTGCCCTCTCTTTGCCTGGGAAGGTAGCTCCAAGAACTGCAGGAGAAATTCTCATTAGCGCCATTCCTCGCCTACTCGAACAACTGCTAGGAGAGGATCGCCATGACTATTGAAGGAAAGAACATTGGGTTTGCTCTAACGGGTAGTCACTGTACCTATGAGGAGATTTGGCCCCAAGTACGACGTCTAGTGACTGCTGGTGCCAGTGTGTATCCCATTGTCTCATACACTGTTGCCAATACTGATACTCGTTTTGGTCGAGCTGAAGACATTCTGGCCAAATTTGAGGCCATAACAGGACGAGCGGTAATAAAGGAGATTAAAGAAGCCGAACCTCTAGGACCAAAGAAGCTCCTTGATTGTATGATCATTGCACCCTGTACCGGCAGCACATTGGCTAAATTGGCCAATGCTGTTACTGATACACCTGTCTTGATGGCAGCAAAGGCTCAGCTTCGGAATAGAAAGCCCCTTGTTCTAGGGATTTCAACCAACGATGCTCTTGGACTCAATGCGAAGAATATTGGCATACTGCTAAACACCGAAGGGGTGTTTTTCGTGCCGTTCGGACAGGATAATCCTGGGGAAAAACCGAATTCATTAGTGGCTGATATGGAACTTATATTTCCTACTTTAGAGTATGCCTTGACCTACAGGCAGATTCAGCCCATAATGATCGAAAGAAAGCTAAGACAGGTAAGATAAAGGAGTGGAATTAATGAATGGAGTAAACGTTGCAATATTAGGCGCAACAGGTACTGTTGGCCAGGAAATTCTGGAAATTCTAGTGGAGCGGCAATTCCCTATCCGAGACCTTCGGCTGCTGTCTTCTTCCCGTTCTGCCGGACGGCAAGTCATGGTAAACGGAAAACCACATACGGTGGAAGAAGTAAATGAAGAGGCTTTTCACGGTGTGGACATTGCCTTTTTTGCCGCAGGAGGAGCTGTGAGTGAACAGTGGGTGTCTGCAGCGGTTGATGCAGGAGCCCTTGTTATTGATAATACGAGTGCATTTCGACTGAGGGACGATGTACCATTGATCGTGCCTGAAGTAAATGGTAAAGATATGGAGAGGCACCAAGGGATCATTGCTAATCCTAATTGTTCCACTATCATTATGGTTATGGTTTTGAAGCCGATTTTTGAGCGAGCAGGTATCAAGCGGGTGGTAGTCTCTACGTACCAGGCTGTGTCTGGAGCAGGCTATCGAGGTATGGAAGAACTGCGAAAGCAGACAGAGGACTATGCTGCAGGTCGTGAGTTGGAGGCATTGTATCTTCCTGTAGCTGGTGAGAAGCGGCATTATCCCATTGCTTTTAATGCCATACCCCAGATTGATGTATTTGGAGAAGAAGGGTATACGAGGGAAGAATGGAAAATGGTCAAAGAAACCCAAAAGATATTTGGTGATCCTGACTTTAAGGTATCTCCCACTACCATTCGAGTGCCTATTATGCGTTCTCACTGTGAGTCCATTAACGTCGAAACAGTTGAACCATTATCGGTCGAGGAATGCCGGGTTTTACTAGATAATGCTCCTGGTCTTAAGGTAATAGATGATGTGGAAAATCAGGAGTATCCTATGCCGTTATTTACCTCGGGGCAGGATCCTGTTTATGTTGGTCGGATTCGCCGTGATTTCACTGTGGAGCATGGACTCAATTTATGGGTCGTTGGAGATCAGATCCGCAAGGGTGCAGCCTTAAACGCTGTCCAAATTGCTGAACACTATACCCAAAAGATGGGGTGATGAAATGCGAATTATAGTTCAGAAGTTTGGAGGAAGCTCATTAGCTACATCTGAGATACGCTGTGAGGCGTTTCAGCGAGTACAGGACGCTGTAGACAAGGGATATACACCAGTTGTGGTCGTTTCTGCTATGGGACGACAAGGGGATCCCTATGCTACAGACACTCTCCTCAGTCTTATGGAGGAGACGAATCCCAAGGCAGGGGCTCGCAATTCAGACCTTTTGATTTCGTGTGGGGAGATTATTTCTGCTGCTATTTTTGCGGAAGGTTTATCCAGCATGGGATTGCCTGCAGAAGCTTTGACTGGTTGGCAGTGCGGAATATACACCGATGATACACATTCTAGTGCCCGTGTACAGCGTATTCATTCTGATAGGATTTGGAAGTCATTAAATTGTGGTAAAATACCAGTTATTACAGGTTTTCAAGGTGTGACTGACAATAATGAGGTTACAACCTTAGGGCGAGGGGGGAGTGATACAACAGCAGCAGCTTTAGGAGTGGTTCTTCAAGCAGAGTGTGTTGAGATCTACACTGATGTTGACGGCGTCAAAACAGCCGATCCACGTCTTATTCCTAATGCACCGACCCTTAAAGTCTTGTCCTATCGTGAGGTAGTGGAGTTAGCCCACTTAGGAACCCAAGTGGTTCACCCTCGGGCTGCAGAAATAGCCATGGAGGAAGGCATACCCATTAGAGTTCTGTCCACAATTAAGCCTAGCTCAGGCACGATGATCGGCCATAATTTGAAAGAACACGCCGGAGTTGGCGGAGAGCCGGTAGGTGATCGAATTGTAACTGGTATTGCACATCTTACGAATCGGGCGCAAGTTCTGATTACGGGTGACCGAGATTTTCATAGTTCTCGTCTGGCTCCAAAGGTGTTCGATCTTCTGGCCCAACATGGAGTCAGTGTAGACCTCATATTTCTTTCTGTAGACTTAATAGCTTTTATTATCGATGAATCAAAGGTGCAGTTAACAAGGGATGCTTTGACCTCTCTCGATTTGAATGTTAAGATAGAGGAAGGATTTGCTAAAGTTTCTGTGGTTGGTGCAGGGATGCACGGTGTTCCTGGAGTAATGGCCCGGGTGGTTAATGCTCTCGAAAGGGAGAATATCCCGATTTTCCAGACAACCGACTCTCATGCCAACATTTCTTGCTTAGTTAGGGAGAATGATGTAAAACAAGCAGTACAAGCGTTGTATAAAGAGTTTCATCTTGATCGTGTCTCTTAGGAGGTCTAATAATGAAGTCAGGTCAGCTTATTACAGCAATGATCACCCCTATGCATAAAGATGGAGCAGTCAATTATGGGCAGGCGATCAAATTAGCCCAAAGACTATCAGAAAATGGTTCGGATGGGGTGGTCTTGAGCGGGACAACAGGTGAAAGTCCCACATTATCATTTGAAGAGAAAGCTAGATTGTTCGCGGAGGTTACAGATGCCTTAGGTGGCGAAGTGGAAATTATTGCTGGTACAGGTTCCAATAATACTGAAGATACGATTGCCCTTACTAAGGCTGCGGAGAGTGCTGGTGTAGATGGGATAATGCTTGTTACACCGTATTACAATAAACCATCTCAAGCAGGTCTATACGAGCATTTCAAGACAGTTGCTTCTCAGACTTCTCTACCTATCATGTTGTACAATGTTCCAGGTCGGACCAATGTCAATCTCCTGCCTGAAACAACAGCTCGTCTTGCTGAGATTGATAACATTGTGGCTATTAAGGAAGCAAGCGGCAATCTCGAACAAGTAAGTGTTTTAAAGACACTTGTCCCAGATGATTTCCTGATTTTCTCTGGAGATGATGCTTTGACACTTCCTATTTTGGCCGTTGGTGGTGCTGGAGTAGTCAGTGTTGTATCTCACCTTGTTGGACGAGAGATCAAAGCAATGATCGATGCTTATTTTGCAGGCAAGGTTAAGGATGCTTTAGAAATGCACCTGCAGCTGATGCCGCTGTTTAAAGCAATGTTTCTAACGACCAATCCAGTTCCGGTGAAAAGAGCTCTAGAATATATGGGGGTTGAGACAGGCCCCTTACGGCTGCCGTTGGTCGATTTGTCAGAACAAGAAGCGCAGACAATCAAAGAAGTACTGTTCCAATGTGGATTACGTTCATAATCTAGAAGTGTGCGCTCCCAGCAGGGAGCGCTTTTTATTTTCATTTTCAAGCATTGATTGATTAATTCCTGCAAACTGTGTATAATAGAGAACGAGTGACTTGTTCGGGTTCGTGAATTGTAACCACCATTGATGGCCGGAGGTGGTTAAAATCCTTACTTGCGTAAT
>JAAYRO010000107.1 GCA_012518735.1 Bacillota bacterium | reverse complement strand
TATAATTTTCCTGGTGGTAAAGGCGGAGGGGAACCACCTGTTCCCATACCGAACACAGTAGTTAAGCCCTCCAGCGGTCATGGTACTGCCACATCTCGTGGTGGGAGAGTAACTCGCTGCCAGGATTAATTTTCGAACCTCGTACATTGTACGGGGTTTTTTCTTTACCTTGCTTCCATGGTCTTTCCCATCCTAGACCTTCTAGTAAACGACCTGGATAGACTTGATATGATCGCATTTTAAGAAGGCCCATGGAGCAGCGTTCTGTGAAAGTGGGAGAGTAACCCTTAGGTTTATCTTAAGGGACTTTTCCATGATTTGTATCGGTGAAATAGTAATAATAATTATTGATTTCGGCAGGTGTATTCGTAAATGGCACCGAAGTAGTGAAATGTTTCGCTTCAATTCAACTATAAGAGAGGTGCTGCAGATGTTAGAAGAGTTCAAAAAATTTGCATTAAGAGGAAATGTAGTTGACTTAGCTGTAGGTGTTATCATTGGTGGGGCATTTGGCAAAATCGTCAGTTCTTTGGTAAATGATATTATCATGCCTCTTCTTGGGTTGATTCTTGGTCGAATTGATCTTACTTCGTTGAAGATTGTGCTGCGTCCAGCAACATTGACCAATGCTGAATTGGCTCTTAGGTATGGCCAATTTTTGCAGAATGCACTTGATTTTCTTGTTATTTCATTCAGCATTTTTATGGTGTTAAGGGTTGTGAACAAGATGCATAAAAAGGAAGAAGAAAAACCTGAACCTCCAGCTCCACCAGCTCCGTCCAAAGAGGAGCAGTTGCTTACAGAAATTCGAGATCTGCTCAAACAGAACTAAAGATAGACTCATAGCGGAAGGCGGTTCAATAATTGTGGAACCGCCTTCCTTCTTTTTACAGCAGGGATTTAAGATAGTGAATATTGTGTTCCAACTTATAGGCTGAGTCATGCTCATTTGAGAAATCTTCAAAACTGAGATAGCCGGTATAATTCGACGCTTTGAGTGTTTCTATTAATTTCTTGAAACGAACCATTCCTTCCCCAATGGGACACCACTGAATGTCCCATTTCCCTTTTCCATTTGTCTGGGAATAAACAGGTCGGGCATCTTTAATGTGAACATGATCCAAATATGGTCCTAGCAGTTGTACTCCCAGTTCATATTCTTCATACCCTTCATGAACCATGTTACCTGGATCAAAGATAATGCCAACAGCATTGCTATCAAAAGGAGAAACTAAGCGGTAAGCAGCGCTGGCACTTGGGATAATATTGCCCATATGGATTTCAAAGACGATCTTTACGCCGTATTTCTGAGCAAGCTCTTCAAGGGTGACAATATGCTGTTGTGTCTGGAAGAAAAGCTTATTATAGTTTTCCTTTCCGGTGAAATTCGGGGGCATGACCCGAATACGCGGACATTGAACAGAGCTAGCTGCGTTAAGCACCTGCTCAATTTGTTCAAATTCATTTGGCTGCAGGTAGGTAGTGAGACAGCATATCTCCAATTCGGCCTGATCACACAGTGTTTTAGCCCTCTTGATTTCCTCTTTCACATTTTCAATATTTATAGTACTCTGATTGTAAGTCCAGTACCAACTCTCACGAGGTGGAAGGGGAACAGGATTGTGAGGAGGTCCCTCAGCAACCCGCCATTCTACTCCGTCATACCCCCACTCCTTTAATTTAGCAATTGTCTCAGGGATGGTGAAGTCTGGTGTTCCTACAGTAAAGACGGAAAACTTCAATTTTGTCACGTTCCTCTCAAAATGTGCCTTCTACATCTAATACTCTAGAGTCTCCAGTTTTCTTGTAACTAGAGGTTTCAATTTTCTCTCTAAGTTTGGAGTAAAACAGATCTTCATCTACTGGAAGTGTGACCCAATCATCAAGCCAGGCTGATAAATGCATGGCGTTACTCAATTCAAGTCCATAGATGCCTTCCAGTCCTGGTGCTAGTAGGGGTGTGCCATGGAGTATGGCTTGGACCCAGTTACGAGTAATACCTGGATGACCTGTCGTTTTAGACGAGACAGGGATTTCACATTTCCAACACTCTGGTTCCCCAAAGCCTCCAGTATATTCAGCATTGAACACTCTTTCAGACACTCGTAAGCGCCAGAAGGTGAGTTTGCCATCCTCTACCACTAATTTTCCCTTGGTACCTGAGATCTCCAATCGATTAGTTCCAGGTGCATCACCAGTAGATGTAATAAATACGCCTGTAGCTCCGTTACTGTACTCAAAATAAGCTGTTACATCGTCTTCAACTTCAATATCATGAAATTTGCCAAACTCCATAAAGGCTCTGATTCGTTTAGGCATGCCGACCATCCACTGCCATAGATCTAATTGATGAGGAGATTGATTCAGCAGCACACCGCCTCCTTCTCCTCTCCATGTAGCTCGCCAACCACCTGAATCGTAATAGCTTTGTGGACGATACCAATCGGTGACAATCCAAATAATTCTCTTTAAATCACCTACTTCTCCGCTTTGAACTAAGTCCCGTACTTTTTCATAGAGTGGGTTGGTTCTTTGATTGTACATGATCCCGAACACTTTTCCGCTTCTCTCAGCTGCTTCATTCATCTCCCGCACTTGTTTTGTGTAAACACCGGCGGGCTTTTCGATTAATACGTGGCACCCAGCTTGTAATGCTTCAATTGCTAGGGGAGGATGATCGTAGTGGGGGGTAGCAATAATCACCCCATCAACTTCGTCGTGTGCGAGAAGATCAGACAAGGAACTGTATGTTTTGACTGATGTTCCCAGATTTTTCTCTGCCCAAGCTAAGGAAAGGGGATTCGTATCGCAGACTGCAGTGAGTTTGGCATTGGGGACTTCATTGTTCATGATATAATGAGCATGATTGCGCCCCATGTTACCCAATCCAACGATAGCAAGTTTGAGATTCAATAAGTATCCTCCTTCTGTCAGTATAATATAAATTACTATTTGTTATTATATCGAACAAAAGGGGATGTTGCCAGCTGATTGGTTAAAATAAAGTAAAACAGCACGGGCGTACTAGTTTGTACATGGTCCTTCGAAATGTGTATTATGGTTGAAATGAGAGGAGGTTACAGTAATGAATAAGCGGTCATTTTTATTCCTCACTATCCTATTTGCTGCTGTAATGGTCATAGTCTCAGTAGAGGGAATTAGTGAAGCTGTTGAGCCAACAGTGACAGTAGAGATCTTGGTCGATCGATTTAATGTAGATGCGTCCTTAGTCTTCAATCTGGAAAAGCGTGGTGTGGAGCGAAGGGATCAGGCTGGTCTGTTTTATCTCTATGGTATGGCTGGCGAAAGATTTGATCCA
The DNA here is from genome assembly GCA_012518735.1 of Bacillota bacterium. Classification (GTDB taxonomy): domain Bacteria; phylum Bacillota; class Limnochordia; order Darwinibacteriales; family Darwinibacteriaceae; genus JAAYRO01. The sequence goes on along the minus strand of JAAYRO010000107.1, from coordinate 2,945 downwards.
GATAGATTTGAATCACAATGGCGTCCTAATTATGGGCGAGACATTGAGTTCGAGGAAATCGCATGGCAGCTGGGAGTTCCCCCTGTAATATTCCCAGACGAAGTGTTTCAATGGCGCCGACCCTACCATGAAAGGGATTTTAATCGAAAAGGCCGTTGGCCTGAGGAAACGGTGAAACAAGGTAAGGACAAATACGAGTACACTTATGAAGATCGACCTAATGATATCAAGGAAAAGATTAGAATTACTAGGGACAAATATGAGTTTGCATATGAAAGCCGCCATGAAGAAGAGAAACTGACAGTTGATTTAAAGAAAATGACTTATAAGTATAAATACAAGAACACACGAACCAATGAAAAAATCGAATGCAGCGGAACTGTCTTACCCATGACAGCTGAAAACATCCGACGGTATTATTTGCCACAGTTTATTGATGAAAAACCTAAGAAGGGAATCCAACTAAAGTTTGAGTGGAGCTTTAACCAATAATCGTTGTTAAGCACGGAGGTGCAGTATGGATCCAAGGTTGAAGCTGTCTAAAGAGGAAAAGGACTTAATCGTAAAAGAGCTTCAAGATTATTTTCTTAACGAGCGAGATCAGGAAATTGGGGAACTCGCAGCCGTTCTCCTGTTAGACTTTGTCTGTGAAAGATTGGGACCCATCTATTTTAACCGAGGGCTGCAGGCAGCTATGATATACATATCTGAACGCTTGGATGATCTTCACAGTCTAGAGATTTGGAGATAGGATGTGCCTAGAAAACACTAGTCTAAAATGGATTAGTGTTTTTTATGGATCATTGTGATACAATGTGGAATGAATATCTTTTGCAATGCTCTGCAATTATTGGAGGAACTACTTTGAAAATTGGAATAATAGGAATGCCTCAATCAGGGAAAACAACAACCTTTAGCTTGCTGACTAATGTGAAACTTGGAGCAGGAAATAAGACGAATATTGCTATGGGGAAAATACCAGATTATAGAATCGATGCACTTTCAAAGCTGTATAATCCCAAGAAAACAACTCATGCTGTAATCGAGTTTGTCGATCTTCCTGGTTATTCCAACGGTCAGGGAAATAATGGTAGGGATTTTCTCGGTATACTGGCAGATGTAGATGCCCTTATTTTAGTGATCCGAGCTTTCAAATCAGATACAGTCCCAGCGGTGAACGGTATTCAACCATTTGGCGACTTCAACCAGATCCAACAAGAATTACAGATTGCCGACTGGAGTCTGTTAGAAACTAGACTTGAGAGAATGGCTAAACAGCGGAATAAAGATTCCAGCGTAGAAGCAGAATTAGAGGTCTTAAACAAATGCAGAGAAATATTAGAACAGGATTTACCCCTGAGACAACTAGATCTTACTCAAGATGAAGAAAGACTTATTCGAGGGTATGATTTTCTAACAAAGAAACCGCTTATCGTGGCTGTAAATCTTGATGAAGAACAGATGCGTACCGACTCATATCCTGAAAAGAATCAATTAGAACAGGATCTATTGGAGAAAAATATCCCATGTATAGCCATTAGTGGACAATTGGAAGCAGAAATTAATGAATTGGATGAAAACGATGCAGTCCTTTTCATGGAAGAACTAGGAATACAAGAACCTGGTATTGCAAGGGTGGCCCGAACTGTGTACCGACACCTTGGCTTAATCTCGTTTTTTACTGTCGGTGAAGATGAAGTGCGAGCTTGGACTGTTAGGGAGGGGAATACAGCTCCTGAGGCAGCAGGGAAAATCCATTCGGATATTGAAAGAGGTTTTATCCGTGCAGAAGTAGTTGGATATGAAGAATTAATGGAATACGGCAGTATCCAAAAGCTCAAGGAAAAAGGACTCTTTCGTCTTGAAGGTAAAGATTATATAGTGCGTGACGGAGACGTAATGAGTTTTCGTTTTAACGTCTAAACATACGGGAGGTTATACAAATGGATGTTCGCAAGAAAGCGCAGGAATTAGCTGATGCCATTGTAAATGCCCCAGAGTATCAGCGATTCATTACTGCCAGGGAAGAGGTGAACAAACATCAAGCGGCCCAAGTTATGCTGCAGGATTTTCAAAACAAGCAGTTAGAGCTTCATAAGCAGCAAATGGAGGGTAAACCGGTTACGGAGAGTCAAGAAGAGCAGTTGCGGAAATTGTACGAAGTGATTTCTGTCAACCCGTATATTCGTGACTTATTCGAAGCAGAATTTATGTTTAGCGGACTCATGCTTGAGATTAATGATATTCTGAGCAAGGCGTTGAAACTCAAAGATGACGATGATGAGTCGGAGTCAGACGAAGAAGACGATCGACCAACGACGAAGCTTTGGACACCGGGGTCGTGAATACATGAATGATCTACGAATAGGGACAGCCGGGATCCCTGCTTCGGCTCAACCAAGAAACAGTCAAAATGGAATTAAACGCCTTAACGAATTAGGTCTAAACTGCATGGAATTAGAGTTTGTACGCAGCGTACAAATGGGCGAAAAGACCGCTCGCGCAGTCCGAAAGACAGCAGAAGAGATGGGTGTGGCCCTTACAGTCCATGCTCCTTATTATGTTAATCTAAACTCGGCAGAACCAGAGAAAATAGAGGCTAGTAAAGGGCGGATTCTTAAAGCCGCTCGCATTGGATCTATCGCGGGAGCAAAAAGTGTGACATTTCATGCTGCATATTACCATGATGATGATCCAGAAGATGTTTACCACGCTGTACGGCATCACATGGAGGAAATGTTGGAGCAGTTGGATAAAGAAAACATAGAAATTCGCTTAAGTCCCGAGACAACGGGGGCTCCATCTCAATTTGGTACTTTGGAAGAAATTGTTCGACTAGGGAAGGATCTGCCTGGAGTGTATCCTTGTATTGATTTTTCCCATCTATTTGCCCGAAGTATTGGAGAATTCAATACCTATGATCATTTTTCTTCTGCACTGCGGCT
>JAAYRO010000106.1 GCA_012518735.1 Bacillota bacterium | reverse complement strand
GCAATAAAGGAATATAATAAACCTGAACTACAAAATCATAAGAGAACGGGCAACTTAACGAACACCTAGGGTTTGTAATCAACACTAAAAAACGCATGCTCTTCTTTAAAGAAACAGTAGGGGTTTGGCTGAGAATTGTCAGCGGTGAGACCATGTTCACTGTAGTGTTACTTGACCCAAACCCAACATTAATGCAGGTTGACAAAAATATGTTAAAGGTGTATGATATTTGTTAGAAATAACCACGGTGTATAAGCTGTTAAACAGCTTATTAAAGAAATAATAAAGGGAGGTCTATTTATGAAACAGAAACTATTGGTTTTATCATGTGCTGTACTGCTTGTTTTTTCTATTCTTACACCCAGTTGGGCCAAAACTGTTACCCTTACAGTCTGGGAATCAACAGGTGGTCCTGATGAGTTCATCCAACAAGCCGGTGAGGCTTTTACAGAACTCTATCCCAACATTAAGATTAATTTCGTAAACGTAGAACTGGGTGACTCTTCAACCCAGATTGCTTGGGATGGACCAGCTGGAGTAGGTCCTGACCTATTTGCCGCTCCCCATGATAAACTTGGTGAATTAGTAAGCGGCGGCCATGTCCTGCCTACAGCTGATGCTGAGACACTAGGGGCACAGGTCTTAGAAACATGCAGAACTGGATTGACCTACGACGGAACCATGTATGGTTATCCTGTATCAGCAGAAACCTATGCATTGTTCTATAACAAAGCCTACTTAGACAAAGATGATGTACCTACAACTTGGGATGGTCTCAAAGAATTTGCAGCTGAATTCAATGAAGCCAATCGGGGCAAGTATGGATTTATGATGGACGTTGGCAACGGCTATTACACCATTATCTTCACAACCAGCCAAGGCAACCGCTTATTTGGACCAGAGGGGACAGATACGGTTAATACAAACATTAACTCACCTGCCTCAGTAGAAGGTATGAAGCTGTTCCAGAGCTTAAGAGAAATCCTGGACGTTCCTTCAGCTGACCTTACAACATCCATCTGCGACAGTGCTTTTGCCAATGGTGATGTTGCACTCTATATTACCGGTCTTTGGAACGTAGCTAATTTTGAAAATGCCGGTTTAGACTTTGGTGTTGCACCTCTACCTGCTCTGCCAGGGAACGATACACCAGTTGCTTCCTTCTCCGGAGTAAGAGCTATGTTTGTTTCTGCTTATACTGATTATCAGGAAGAAGCAGAACTCTTCGCCAAGTTCTTGGTATCAGAAGAAATGCAGAGGCTGCGCTTTGACATAACCGGAACACTGCCTGCCATCCCCTTAGCTGTTGAAAGTCCTTATATTGAAGGATTCTTAACCCAGCTTGATTATGCGTTCCCCATGCCTTCTATTCCACAGATGGGTGCCTATTGGGACGCCATGAATGCAGCCAGTGCCAACATTTGGGATGGTGCTGATATCCAAACAGAGCTTGATGCGTGCAACGCAGCTATACTTCAATAGTTGAGCATATGTTTTTAAGGATCATGTAGTGTGTTTCCAAGGGGGTATCTTATACGGTACCTCCTTGTCATATTTTTTTCTTTTCCCATAATTACGATCAGAGGTGATGTTGGAATGGAAACCTCGCTGAGACTTCAGACGAAAGACAGTGAAAGAAACAAGGTACTAATCAGCTCCATACTCTTTATGGGACTGGGACACATCCTGTATCTAAAACAATACCTCAAGGGCCTATTCTTTGCTGCTGTTGAAGTTGCCTTTCTAGTCTTTCTGCCAAAGATTGTGAAAGCCATGGGCGATCTTATAACACTGGGCGAACCAATGCCCCATCTTCCTATTAAACAAAGGCCTAATTCCATATTCATGCTTATTGATGGCATTATTGTCATCGCTGCCGTATTCCTCTTTATCACTATCTACATTATTTCCGTAAGAAGTGCCTTAGCCGACTATGACCAAGCGGTCAGATCAAGACCAACAAGCATTCGAGAAGGGCTGAACAAGGCTTTTCCCATTTTTGGTCTTGCACCCAGCGTTGGTCTAGTTATTTTCTTTGTCATAGTACCCCTTGTCTTTTCTGCGTGCGTTGCCTTTACCAACTACTCATCTCCTGACCATATCCCCCCTAACAAAACTGTTGATTGGGTAGGCTTCGATAATTTCGTCACTCTCTTCGGCGGTAACGCAGCTTGGACAGGAGCCTTAGGCCGGGTAGTACTGTGGACCTTAGTTTGGGCTGTTCTAGCCACAGCAACCTGCTACTTTGGCGGTATGCTCATGGCCGTAATTCTAACAGAAAGCGGATTAAGGATTACCCCTATTTTCAGAACCATATTCATCCTGCCTTATGCTGTTCCTTCAGTTATCAGTATGCTTGTTTGGCAGAACCTCCTTAATGGGACCTTTGGCACCATCAACAGGACACTAAGTGCCCTAGGCCTAATTTCCAAACCCATTCCGTGGCTGGGCGATCCGTGGATGGCTAAATTCACCGCCGTTATGATTAATCTCTGGGCAGGTTTTCCCTATTTCATGCTCCTTACCATGGGCAGTATGACTGCCATATCTAAAGACATTTTCGAGGCCGCCCGCATTGACGGAGCAGATAAATACCAGGTCTTTAAGAAAATTACCCTGCCGATTGTACTCTATCAGACAGCACCTCTGATTATTATGTCTTTCACCCACAACATCAACAACTTTGGTGCAATATTCTTCCTAACCGGCGGCAAGCCTGTAGTGGCTGATTCAACAATAACGAGCGCGGGTGGAACAGATATTCTTGTAACCTGGATTTACAAGCTCACAGTTAACCTGCTGAAATACAACTACGCTTCAGTCTTAGCTGTTATGATATTCGTAGTTTTAGCGCCACTTGCCATTATTAACTTAAGACATACTAAGTCCTTTAGGGAGGGGGAATTATAAAATGAAGAGTAAGTCTAAGATCAATGTGAACACGATTATTGTTCTAGTTTTCCTAACCATTAGTTCCTTGTTAGTTCTATATCCACTTGTCTATGTAGTGAGTGCTGCCTTTTCTCCAGGCAATTCCATTGCTTCTTTGAATATAATTCCCTTTGGGGACGGGGTCACTCTTGAACATTTCAAGCATTTGTTCAAGAACACCAATTATCCCATCTGGTTTAAGAACACCTTCATTATTGCTCTCTCTACCTGTATCTGTACAGTTTTGCTGGCATCCTTAAGTGCTTATGTCTTTTCCCGTTTTCGCTTTACCTTAAAAAAGAGCATGATGATGACCATGCTCATCTTACAGATATTCCCTTCCTTTGTAGGTATGGTTGCCATATACGTTATTCTGCTCCGCATCGGCGGTCTTGATACACTGTGGGGACTTGTCCTCGTTTACCTTGCAGGTAATATTCCGTATAACACCTGGTTGGTAAAAGGCTATATTGATACTATACCTAGGAGTCTGGATGAAGCTGCCATTATTGATGGGGCCAGTCATTTTACAGCTTATAGAAGGATTATTATGCCCATTGCTAGACCAATCTTGATTTTCTTGGCCATAACCAGTTTTGCTGCACCTTGGATGGATTTTATCTTTCCTAAATTAGTTCTCCGTTCAGCCCACAAACAGACTCTAG
>JAAYRO010000105.1 GCA_012518735.1 Bacillota bacterium | reverse complement strand
CTCCATAATGGGCGGTCTGAATCTCTTGAGCATAGGTAGGACTCACTGTCGTTAAGGCATCAGAATAATTGAGGCCACCCTTCATAAAACTGACCTGATCATGAAACTCAATCCCATCTGAATTAAAGTGCTCCCAGCCAATGCCTAACATATCCCCTAGTATGCTTTTAGAGAACACACCCTGATACTGTAAATTATGAATGGTAAATACGGTCTTGATATTCTTATAAAACTCTTGATTGCGGTACTGGGTCAGCATCACCGGAATCATCCCCGTATGCCAGTCATGACAGTGAATCAGATCAGGGCGAAAGCCGATCGCGGGCAGACATTCTAAAACAGCCCGATTGAGAAAAGCATAGCGCTCCCCATCATCGAAAAAGCCGTAGGTGCCAGGGCGCTTGAAATAGGCTTCGTTGTCAATAAAGTAAAACTTGACACCTTGGTATTCAAGCTCCAGAACACCGCAGTACTGGTTCCGCCATCCCAAATGGACAGAAAAACGGTAAATGAGCTTCATCTGCTGCTTATACATTTCCGGTGTGTCCCCATATTTAGGCAGCACAACCCGGACATCAACATTCTGCTTCTTTAACTCTTTAGGAAGTGCTCCAATCACATCAGCAAGTCCGCCAGTCTTAGAAAAAGGAACACCTTCGGCAGCCACAAACAAAACGTTCATTTCCATCCCTCCTGCCTAGATTTCGGCTAACTTGTGGATCACAATGGGGTAACCCCCATCTCCTGTCAGCCTCTTCCCTGCAGACACTTTCACATCTTTGTCTAAAATTACATGTTTTAATAGAACATCTTCACCAATCTGGGCCTTCTGCATCACAATAGAATCTTGAATCACAGCACCTTTTTTCACCCTTACACCTCGAAAGAGAATGCTGTTTTCCACCGTTCCCTCAATAATACAGCCATTGGCAATTAAGGAATTTCGGACTGAACTGCCTGGTAAATACCGCACCGGCGGCTCATGTTTGATCTTAGTATGAATCAAACCTTTCTTAAAGAAGAGCTCCTGCCACACTGCTGGATCTAAAAGCTCCATACTGTGCTTATAATAATTCTTGAGAGAATTCACTTCCCCCACATACCCAATATAAGGATAGCCGTACACTTTCCACTCTCTTAAACGGGGCAGAAGACCCTCTGTTAACATATCCCGCTTACCTCGGGATGCACAGTGATCTACCAATTCTATAAGAGTGTGCTTCGCCATAATATACATATTCATGGACGCCTTTTCCCCTTTTCCCTTTTGGGGATTGATGGCTAAATCCAAGACTCGATAATCGTCATCTGTAACTAGACTGGTAAAGGGTGGATTTTGAGCTAAGCCCATAGTATCGCTGTAGACGATAGTTACATCAGCACCCTTTGCTAAATGATAATCAAGGACTTCTCCATAATCCATGTTGCAGATCATAGAGCTGCCGGAGATTACCACATATTTCTGGCGGCTTTTTTGGAGATAGGCCATATTCCGGTATAAATTTGCCACATCTCCCTTAAGCTCCAAAGTGCCGTTCCCTGAATTAGCTGGTGGAAGAAGAAAGAGCCCATCCCGCTGCCGATCCAGATCCCACTCTTTGCCGCTCTTAATGTGATCAAGGAGGGGACCATACCGATCCCAGATTAGAATCCCTACATTCCGAATCCCTGCATTGACCATATTGGACAAAGTAAAATCAATGAGCCGGTACCGGCTCCCAAAGGGCACTGCTCCCAGCGTCCGGTGCTGTGTTAACTCTCGAATAGAATTTGTCGGTTCCCCGAGATTAATAATTCCCATAAGACTCTGCACATCCCCACCCCCTTAAGAAATCCGCTCTTCCGGAAACTCAGGCCAGTCCGTAATACTTACAACAGCTCCCTTTTTAATCTGGAGATTGGCCGGTATTACAATATTGTCTTCCACCACTGTAATTCCAGATTCATTTCGTTCAATCATCATCCAGTCTTCCCCATTAGGACAGCCTACATGGGCCCCTTCTTGGATCACAGTGTTTTCGCCAATAATGGCTTTTTCCACAACTGCATTTTTCTCCACTCGAGCACCGGGCATAATAATGGAGTCTACAACCTTGGCTCTAGGAGCTATATACGATCCAAGAAAGAGAACAGAATGTTCTACTTCACCTAAGACAATACAACCTTCACTTAAACTGGAACAAATAACGCTGGCTGATTCGCCTACATATTGAGGTGGTAAGCTCTGATTTACAGCAAATATTTTCCATGTCGGATCATTTAATACTAAAGGAGGGTTTTCTGCAAGGAGGTCCATATTCGCTTCCCAGAGACTTTCAATGGTCCCTACATCTTTCCAGTAGCCCTGGAAAGGGTAAGCGAATAAATCTTCATGTGAGGTGAGCATTGTGGGAATAATGTTTTTACCGAAGTCATGGCTCGATTCAGGATCAGCTTCATCTGCTTCTAAATAGGCCCGCAGGATCTGCCAGTTAAAAACATAAACGCCCATAGAAGCCAGATTGTTCTTAGCTTCTTTTGGCTTTTCCTGAAACTCTGTAATCCGGCCTGTCTCATCTGTGTTCATAATTCCAAAGCGGTGGGTTTCTTCCCAAGGAACCTTAATTACAGCAATGGTGACGTAAGCGTTTTTCTCTTTGTGAAACTGGAGCATCCTGCTGTAATCCATTTTATAAATATGATCGCCAGAGAGGACGAACACGTACTCAGGATCAAAGCGGCTGATAAAATCTATATTCTGATAGACGGCATTGGCTGTTCCTTTATACCACTCACCTCCTTGGGCTCTCACATATGGCGGCAGAACGGCCACACCACCAGAATAGCGGTCCAAATCCCATGGACTGCCAATCCCAATGTACGAGTTGAGTGTGAGGGGCTGATACTGGGTGAGAACTCCAACTGTATCAATCCCTGAATTGGAGCAGTTACTGAGGGTAAAGTCAATGATTCGATACTTACCGCCAAACGGCACCGCTGGTTTCGCAAGCTTCTTCGTGAGAATTCCTAGACGGCTCCCTTGGCCTCCTGCAAGTAGCATGGCTACACATTCCTTCCTGCCCATCTGTACCCCCTCCGTCCCATTATCATATTCCTTTATTCATCATACTTTTGGTATTCTCCCATTCCTCTGAAATTTCCTCCATTATTTTCCTCTCCCTACAAGCTTGAAAAAGACAGCGGCTAAGGGCGGCAGGGTAATTGTTATGGAAAATTCTTGGGAATGCCACGGCACTTCCTCTGCTTCAATGGAAAGAATGTTCCCCTGTCCCGATCCTCCCCACTCCGTGTAGTCGCTGTTAAACACTTCTTTATAGATACCAAAGACCGGCACCCCCACTCGATAGTCCTGCCGAACAACAGGAGTAAAATTAGTCACAATCACTAAAAACTCGTTAGGGTCACGCCCTTTCCTTAGGAAAGAAATGACACTCTGCTCATGATCATGGGGATCGATCCACTCAAACCCTTCCCAGCTGTGATCCTGTTCCCATAAGGCAGGCTGAGAGCGGTAAAAATGATTAAGGGCTTTGTTATACTCATGGAGCTGGTGATGCATGGGATAGTCTAATAAATGCCAGTCTAGGCTGTCATCGTACTTCCATTCAATAAACTGGCCGAACTCATAACCCATAAACAGAAGTTTCTTACCAGGATGACCCATCATATACCCTAAGAAAGCCCGGAGATTGGCAAACTTCTGCCAGTAATCCCCTGGCATTTTATCCAGGAGAGAGCGTTTACCGTGTACTACTTCATCATGGGAAATGGGTAAAATGAAGTTTTCACTAAAGGCGTACATAAAGGAAAAGGTCAAAAGATTGTGGTGGTACTTGCGGTGAATGGGATCGAGTTCCATGTACTCTAACATGTCGTTCATCCAGCCCATGTTCCATTTATAGTTAAACCCTAAGCCTCCTAAATGGGTGGGCATGGTCACTAAGGGCCAAGCTGTACTTTCTTCAGCCATCACTAAAGCATTAGGGAACTTTTCAAAGATCTTTTCATTCAGTTTCTTTAAAAATGCAATAGACTCGAGATTTTCCCGCCCCCCATAGGCATTAGGATTCCATTCCCCTTCTTTTCTGCCATAATCGAGATAGAGCATGGAAGCAACTGCATCTACTCGAATCCCGTCTATATGATAGACATCCATCCAAAATAGGGCATTAGAAATTAAAAAACTCTGAACTTCTGTCTTTCCTAGATCGAAATTACTCGTTCCCCAGCCCCGATTATCGGCCCTTCGGGGATCAGCATATTCATAACACGGTGTCCCATCAAAGAGGCGGAGTCCTGGATTGTCTTTACAGAAATGGCCCGGCACCCAGTCTAAAATCACCCCAATACCCTTTTGATGACAGCGATCGATAAAGGCCATAAACTCACAAGGTGTGCCGTGGCGGCTCGTAACTGCATAGTACCCAGTAGTTTGATAACCCCAAGAACCATCAAAGGGATGTTCCATTACAGGTAAGAGTTCAATGTGGGTGTAGCCCATTTCCGCGACATAATCCACTAATTCATGGGCCAATTCTGTGTAGGTGTAGTACTGTTCGTATCCATGGTGTTTCCACGATCCTAAGTGGACTTCGTAAATGAGCATGGGTTGGGAATAGCTGGACTGGGTTCTCTTTTTCTCCTGCCATGCCTGATCCTGCCAATTGTAGCCGTGGAGGCTGCAGACCTTAGAAGCTGTATTGGGCTTCACTTCTGCATAGAAGGCGTAAGGGTCAGCCTTTAAAAGAGTGGTCCCTTGAGGTGTGCCCATCTCGTATTTATACAGGACCCCTTCCTGTAAATGAGGGACAAAGGTAACCCAGATAGTTGAATCTGGCATTTTCTCCATAGGGTGGGCTCGCCCGTCCCAATTATTGAAGTCTCCCACAACTGAAACCCAGCGGGCCCTAGGTGCCCAGACTGCAAAGCGGACACCCCAAACCCCATCCTGCTCCACTAAATGAGCTCCCAGCATTTCATAGCTCTGATAATGGGTCCCTTGATGAAACAGGTAACGATCAAATTCGCTGTATGGTGATCCTGTCCACCCAGTCACAAAAATCCCTCCCATACTAGGTGCGAAGTACTAAGCAGCTCCGCCCCCCAACATACACCACTGGTCCTGTCACTACACCTAAAGGGCGACAACCAGCCCGTTCTTCATTGACAACTACGGTCCACCTTTTGTTCGGAATAGACACTTCATACCCAATCCCATTCCCATTGAGCAAAACTACAATAAACTCCCATGGATCTCCGTTGGCATGGGGTCCTAGAATAAAGCCAATCATATTAGGAGCAGGCATAGAAAGAAAGATCAGTTTCGATTGGATTTCTTTTGGATCGGTCATGCGGAAAGCAGGATGATCCTTTCTAAGGGTGATCAAGCCTTTCGTGTACGAGAAAATCTGCCCGTATTCAGCCTTTCGGTTCCAATCGATTTGGTTCACTGCATCAGGCGATTGGTAGCTGTTAAAATCGCCTCCCTTGGTTCTAGCAAACTCCTGCCCAGCATGGAGAAAGGGAATCCCCTGGCTTGTTAGGACAATGGCATTGGCCAATTTGTCCATCTTCACCCGCTCCCCTTCCTCTAGGTCTTTTGAGGTGCATAAGAGCTTATCCCAAAGGGTGAGATTATCGTGAGATTCGGTGTAAACAACGGTCTG
>JAAYRO010000104.1 GCA_012518735.1 Bacillota bacterium | reverse complement strand
ATGAGTCAAGATGGGTATACAAATGGGGCTTTAGAGAGTTTTGCCATTGACCAAAACGGAAGAATCATTGGCAGTTTCTCCAATGGTTTAACACGAGCATTGGGACAGGTTGCCTTAGCAAGATTTGCAAACCCAGCAGGTTTAGAGCGTACAGGATCAACAATGTTTGGTGAAACACCAAACTCGGGTGATGCCCAAATCGGAGCCGCTGGAATACCCGGTTTCGGTTCGATCGCTCCAAGCTCTTTAGAAATGAGTAATGTGGACCTTAGTGAAGAGTTCACAGAAATGATCATTACACAGAGGGGTTTTCAGGCCAATTCGAGAATCATTACATCATCAGACGAAATGCTCCAAGAATTGGTCAATTTGAAACGATAAAAGTAATGGGGCCGTAGTCGCGGCCCCTCAGTCCATAACGGAAACGGAGAGCGAGTAAATGGATCTAGCAACACTACTGGGAATAACTTTAGGCATCGGTCTATTGGTTGGTGCGATTCTCCTTGAAGGTGATATCAGGGCCTATTGGAGCTTTTCCAGCGTCTTAATCGTGTTTGGCGGAACATTCGCTGCTACTCTTATTAACTTCTCCCTAAAGCAGGTATTAAGTGTTTTTCCCTTACTTCGAGTAGCATTTCTAGATGAGGAAACGGACAGTGTAGAAGTTATTAATACGCTGGTTGAATTTGCAGAGAGCTCCCGTCGGGAAGGACTGCTGGCTCTAGAAGAAAAGGCCCAGGCCATTGATGAGCCTTTCTTACAAAAAGGAATTCAATTAGTAGTCGATGGTACAGATGCGGAACTTGTCCGAAACATATTAGAGATTGAATTGGTCTTCTTAGAAGAAAGACATCGTCTAGGTCAGCGGATCTTTGAGCAGATGGGCGCCTTGTCGCCTGCCTTCGGCATGATTGGAACCTTAATTGGTCTAATTGGGATGCTCAGCGACCTAAATGACCCTGACCAAATTGGTATTGGTATGGCTGTAGCTTTGATTACTACTTTATATGGAGCGGTTGCCTCAAACCTGATTTTTCTACCAATTGCTGGCAAGCTTAGGATTAAGAGTGATGAGGAGATTCTCATCAAACAAGTGATGATTGAAGGCATCTTGTCCATTCAGGCTGGTGAAAATCCACGAATAGTAGAGGAGAAACTCAAGTCCTTCTTATCACCTCTTGAACGAGCAAATTCAGAACGCGAACGGTCAGTTGAAGGAGTGACAGCTGATGCGTAGAAGATCTCGCGAAGAACCTTCCAATCAAGGAAGTTGGCTTACTACCTACTCTGATATGGTCACTTTACTCTTAGCCTTTTTCGTCCTTTTGTTCGCCTTCTCATCCGTCGACGTTGCCAAATTTCAAGCGATCCTATCGGCATTTCAAAGAAGCATTGGAGTTTTGGATGGTGGAATGACCATTTCAGGGGATGACTTGCTGCCATTTCAGTCGTCTGAACTTGGGTTACAACAACTGCAGGGGTTATACCATGAACTGTCCGAGTTCATTGAAGGAGAAGAGTTATCAGGGGTCCATCTGCAGATGGATGAGCGGGGACTGACCATTCGATTTGCTGACCAAGTGTTTTTCGACCTTGGTAAAGCTGTTCTCAAACCAGAAGCCATCGAAATCTTATCGAAAGTCGCTCCGACGCTCCGACAACTGCCCAATCCATTACGTGTAGAAGGTCATACAGACGACCTACCTATCAGAACATCACAATTCCCATCCAATTGGGAACTAAGTGTTCACCGAGCAACCAATGTTGTTCGGTACCTGATAGAAGAAGAAGGGTTAGATCCAAAGAAATTGTCGGCAGCAGGATACTCAGAGTATCGTCCTCTAGTTCCCAATGACTCAAACGTTAACAGAGGACTTAATCGAAGAGTTGACATCGTTATTATGAATATTGATTTATGGGATCATGAACCGAATTAGAAAAAGTGGAGGGAGCTTCATGGCCAAAAAAGTAGAAGTAGACTTCAAATTATTGCTTGGCGCAATCGCCTTAGTCATTATTGCCACAGTAGGCAGTGCTTATACAACGTATCTAATTTTCCGAACTGACTCTGACCCGGCACAGCAGCCTAATCCTTCCGCTGTTTCTACAAAGCGAGAACTTGGTCCCACTTTTGATGCAGGCGAGTTTACTGTCAACTTATCAACAACAGGTATGCAGTCTCGCTTTATTCGGACAGGTATTGTATTAGAAGGACAGGACAAAAAGACAGCCGCCGAACTAGAAAGGCGAGAGCCGCAGATAAGAGATCAGATTATTACTATTCTTCGTTCTCGTACTGCTGAACAGTTACGAAGTGAGACTGGTCTAGAGTTACTGCGCATGGAAATTATCGGATCCATCAATGATCTTTTAATTAATGGAGAGGTTGCTGACGCTTTCTTCATCGACCTGGTCATTCAGTAGCAGTCTGCAGAAAGGAGTTACCATGGGTGATCCAATTTTATCTCAAGACGAAATCAATGCCTTAATGCGGGCAAGTTCTAACCTTTCCTTAAATGAACAGCTTCTAGCCATTCTGTCTCCTACAGCAGAAAACGTTGTTCACAAGATACGTGTGTTAATTCCCTATGCTGTCGAAATGGAAGGACCATATGTAGAAACCCTATTAAGACCTTTAGATACGGTTTTTGGGGAAGAAGTCTATATTGTGCCGGCCGATGTAGGGAGCAGTGAATTATTCTGGATGGTTTCCGCACGTGATGCTGCTGTTTTAGCCAGCAGTATGGCATCAAATATTTCTTGGGCTTTACAGACCATTTTTGAGCCGTGGATGGCTGATCTGGCAGATGCAATCTCTGATCGTGTTGGACGCTATATAAAGTACGTCCTATATACTCCAAAGCCTGTTAAGCCAGAAGTTCTAAGAACTCTTCCTATTGAAGAGAATACCCTTCTTGCGCGGCATGTCTTACACTGGGCTGACGAAGGTATCGAAATTGCCTTTTTAGTTCAGGGATCACAGGTACCTGAATTAATGGAACAGAGAGACCCTAGTAGAAAGTCAAAAACTGAGCCCCAATCAACTAATAAGCAAGGGCCCGATTCTGGTAGACGTTTTCTAAAAGGTCAGAAATCTCCTGTAACAAAAGCTGTCTTTGAGTCTTTAGACGTAAAACAACATCAGGAAGAGCATCTGCCCTTAGCACTTGTGGAAGATGTTGATCTGCAGGTAACTGTAGAGTTAGGCAGAACAATCATGACCCTTGAGGAGCTTATGACCTTGAAACCAAAGACAACAATTCCCCTTCAACGATTAGCAGGCGACCCTGTCGATGTCTATATCAACGGAAATCCCATCGCCAAAGCGGAGGTTGTGGTCTTAGACGAAAATTTTGGAATTCGTATTTTAGAAATTGTGCCTTCCTCTGAAAGGATTCGAAATGATTAGTATAAGCCTCATAGAAGGGAATTACCTCCGAGAATAGAATCTGTATTTAAACGAGGTGAATGGGATGGATAGGGAGATTGCTTGGGGACTGGTCCGCGTCTTTATTGTCTTGGCCATATTAACTCCGATTCTAGTTTATGTGACTCGATGGTACGGAAAACGCCAAAGATTAGGAAGCTCCATTGTTGTAAAAGAAACCGTTCCACTAGGGACCAATCGGGCCCTTTGTGTTGTTGAATGGGAGAATAACAGGTTCTTACTGGGTGTGACTAATCAGAATATCACTATTCTTGAACAACATACCATATCAGACGAAGAAGAACATAGTGGGGAGGAGACAACTTGATAGGGTTGTTACAAACTACACTACCTTTCCCTAGATTAGATGTGGCAATTGGTGTTGCAGAAAATCCGGGGGATGTAGCAGTCACCCTTCAGATTTTGTTGGTGTTGACTGTCTTAACTCTGGCACCAGCCATTCTTATCCTAATGACATCATTCACAAGAACAGTCATTGTCTTGTCCTTTATTCGAAACGCTCTAGGTACTAATCAAGTTCCGCCAAACCAAGTCCTTATAGGACTCGCTTTATTTTTGACCTTCTTTATTATGGCACCTTCGTTTAGTACAGTTTATACTGACGCCGTCCTGCCATATATTAATGGAGAGCTGGCTGCTGAAGAAGCGCTAAATATAGGATTAGCACCCATTCGGGACTTTATGTTCAAACAAACTAGGGAAAAAGATTTAGAGATGTTTATCAGCATGCGGGGTAGTGAACGACCAGAATCCCCCGATGATGTAGACACCTTAACACTTATCCCAGCTTTTGTTATTTCGGAACTAAAGACCGCTTTCCAACTAGGCTTCGTCATATTTATACCGTTTTTAGTAATTGATATGATCGTTGCTAGTACTTTGATGGCTATGGGTATGATGATGCTGCCGCCAGTAATGATTTCACTACCGTTTAAGATCCTTCTGTTTGTTTTAGTAGACGGTTGGCATCTTGTAGTCCGTTCACTGCTTGTTAGTTTTTCTTAAGGGATGTGGGCTAAGTGACAGATCTAGTTGTGATTAACCTAGGGCGAGAAGCAATTTGGACCGTTCTGATGGTAGCAGGTCCAGTTCTAGGCCTTGGTATGTTAGTTGGTTTGATTGTAAGTATTTTTCAAGCTACAACCCAAATCCAAGAGCAAACCCTAACCTTTATTCCGAAAATTGTTGCAGTCCTAATCGGAATCGTTATTTTTGGTCCGTGGATGCTGAAAATTCTAACGGATTTCGGTGAACGCCTGCTGGGGAACTTACACACCTTTATCATGTAGAAAGGAGTAAGGCTGTGGAAATTTCCCTTTATGACTTTATCCGCTTTGCCCTAACCCTAGTCAGATTTAGTGCATTCTTGGTTGTCATTCCTCTTTTTAGTATGCGAAGCATTCCTGCTCAAGCCAAGATTGGATTTGCAGCACTGCTGGCACTGCTGGTTATGCCCCCTATCTCTCAAGAGTGGAATCTAGAGTCCCTCGGTGTTTTGGTCATCCTTTCCATTCATGAGGTGGCTGTTGGGTTGTTGCTAGGCTTAATAGTTATTTTAGTCTTTTCTGTTATACACTTTGCCGGTCACTTTGTTGACGTACCTCTTGGTTTTGGAATGGCTTCCGTATTTGACCCAGCCTTAGGAACGCAGGTACCTGTTTTTTCCCAGTTCTATTATGTGCTGGGTTCTTTGATTTTCCTAGGTGTAGACGGACATTTGTGGACTTTACGTGCTCTTGCACAAAGCTATGAATCGATTCCATTCGGAGGAATAATCCAAATGGATCTAACCTTTGACTTAATCCTTTCCCTAACGAAGAATCTGTTTTCCATAGGGCTGAAGATGGCCTTACCTGTTGTAGGCACAATTCTCTTAACCGACATTGCTTTGGGAATTGTGATCCGAGCTGTTCCTCAAATCAATGTCTTTGTAATTGGATTTCCCATCAAAATCGTTGTGGGCATGATTATTGTGATTTTGGGTCTGCCCGCATACGTGACCTTAGCAACTCAGTTGTTCTCTCTCGACGGTTTGCTTTTCCGTTATTTGTACGGTGTTCTTCAAGCGGGAGGTAGTTAGCGGTGTTGGCTAGAATCGATCTCCAGCTGTTTGCGGGAGAAAAGACCGAACCAGCAACTCCTAGGAGAAGAGAAGAGGCTCGTAAGAAAGGTCAAGTGGCTAAGAGCGGTGAAGTAGGGACTGCAGCATTAGTTCTCGGCGGGTTCTTAGCTCTCCATCTTCTTGGACCCATGATGTTCCAGCATCTGCAGATCATAGTGCAGTATTTTCTGCAAGCAGTTGGGGAGTGGGATGGCACGGTTCCCGGATTACAGGCCATGTTTGTCTTTGCACTAGTACAAACGGCCTACATTGTTAGTCCTATTTTCCTAATCTTACTTGTAATAGGCTTATTATCGCAAGTTGGTCAGGTAGGCTTTTTTGTATCACCCGAATCCATTACGCCCAAGTTCTCTAGAATTAATCCAATTGAAGGATTTAAACGGATATTCTCAAAAAGGGCAATTGTGGAATTTTTTAAGTCTTTTTTTAAAATTTTCGTTATTGGCTACATAGTGTATAGACAAATCCGCAGTAGTATGGATTGGCTCCCGGCCGTTGGTCTAGTAGAGCTGACCCATAGTACAGCTCTAATCGGAGAGACAATCTATTCTTTAGCTATCCGAATCGGCGTTTTCCTGTTGGTTATAGCCTCCATCGATTACCTCTACCAAAGATGGGAATTTGAAAAGAGCATCCGTATGTCTAAACAAGAGATTAGGGAGGAGTACAAGCAAACAGAGGGAGACCCCTTAATTCGTTCTAAGATTCGGCAGCGTCAAAGGCAGATTGCTTCCCAGCGCATGATGCAGGCCGTGCCTACTGCCGATGTGATTGTGACAAACCCAACCCACTACGCCGTCGCGATTCGGTATATATCCAGTGAGATGGGTGCACCCCAAGTGGTAGCGAAGGGAATGGGGATAATCGCTCAGCGGATCAAAGATATAGCCAGGGAACATGATGTAACAGCAGTGGAAAACCCTGAGCTAGCTCGAGCTTTATACAAGACGACAGAGATTGGTCAAGAAATCCCAGCTGAACTCTATCCAGCAGTAGCGGAGGTTCTAGCATTTGTTTATCGGTTACGGAATCAAAAGATTTAGGCTTGGAGGATGTTGAACTATGGCAAACTCATCAGTATCCATGTTGGAAAGAGTATCACGATTTAGTGATCTATATGTGGTTTTAGCTGTTGTTTTAATTGTAATTATGATGGTCCTGCCACTGCCTACCTTCCTATTAGACATATTGCTTGCTGCAAATATCAGCTTATCTCTGCTCATTTTATTAATTACAATGAACGTTTCTGAACCCTTAGATATAGCTGTTTTTCCGTCACTCCTTTTAATTACCACCCTGTTTAGATTGTCTCTTAATGTGTCATCAACTCGCCTAATTCTTCTCACTGGTGACCCAGGCAAAATAATTAAGGCCTTTGGAAGCTTTGTGGTTGGTGGAAACTACATTGTCGGTTTAGTAATATTCCTTATCCTTGTTGTTATTCAGTTTATGGTAATTACAAAAGGGGCAGAAAGGGTAGCGGAGGTTGCAGCACGATTCACCCTTGATGCCATGCCTGGAAAACAAATGAGTATTGATGCGGACCTTAACTCAGGCTTAATTACAGAAGCGGAAGCCCGCTTTCGACGGTCTCAAATCGAACGGGAAGCTGACTTCTATGGTTCAATGGACGGTGCGTCAAAATTCGTAAAAGGTGATGCCATTGCTGGTATCATCATCACCATTATTAATCTCTTGGGTGGATTTGCAATTGGAATAGGTCAGAAAGGACTTACCTTTAGTGAGGCCTTAACCCGCTATACCTTGCTTAGTGTTGGCGACGGCTTAGTCTCTCAAATCCCGGCCCTACTCATTTCTACTGCAACTGGTATTATAGTTACAAGAGCGGCTTCTGAAAACAACTTAGGTAGTGACCTCACTAGTCAGCTATTTTCCGATCCAAAAGTACTGGGTACTGCAGCTGCAGTAATTGCCCTATTAGGTTTTGTGCCAGGCCTGCCTACCATGCCGTTTTTGCTCATTGCACTTTTGGCTGGACTGTTAGCGTATGCACTCCATAACGCTAAGCTTACCCAGGTGATTCAGGAAGACATTATTATGGAGCAGCAGGAACTGGAAGACGCCCGAAAACCTGAATCATTAATCTCTCTACTTCAGGTAGATCAGATTGAACTGGAGATCGGGTACAGCTTAATTCCTTTGGTTGATGAAACACAAGGCGGCGATATGCTGGATCGGATCAGTATGATTCGCCGGCAGTGTGCTTTAGAATTAGGTTTACTAGTTCCTGTCATTCGCATTCGGGACAACTTACAACTAGACCCAAGTGCCTATGTTGTTAAAATAAAAGGAATACAGGTTGGCTGTGGCGAATTGATGGTTAACCATTACCTAGCAATGGATGCAGGAGGGGTTACAGAGACCGTTCCAGGTATACCTACGAAGGAGCCAGCTTTTGGTCTCGATGCTTTGTGGGTTGATGAGAGCAACCGGGAACAGGCTGAATATGCTGGATACACTGTTGTGGATCCTCCAGCTGTATTAGCCACCCATTTAACAGAAATCATTCGAGATCATGCCCATGAGTTATTAGGACGGCAAGAAGTGAAAACGCTGCTCGACGGACTGAAACAAGAATATCCCGCGGTTGTTGATGAACTCATTCCTAATTTGCTGTCCATCGGTGAGGTACAAAAGGTGCTTCAGAACTTACTTAGAGAAGGGGTTCCAATTCGAAACCTCGTTACCATTTTGGAGACCCTTGCAGACATGGCTCCTATTACGCGAGATCCAGATTATTTGACAGAATATGTGCGAGAAGGACTAGCTAGGCAGATTTCCCGCATGTACCTGGACAATGATATTCTCAGTGTATTGACACTTAGTCATGAGTGGGAAGAAGCTATTGCGGAAGGAATCGAACATACAGAACGGGGAATGGCAGTAACAATGGATCCACGCCTGATCCAAAGACTCTACTATGAGCTTGGACAAGCGCTGGAACAGCACATGCTGCCATACCCGATTATCTTAGTATCCCCTCAAATACGCATGGCTCTAAAGCGTCTCACAGAGCGTTCCATTCCCAAATTAATAGTCTTGTCTTATAATGAGATTAGTACTGATATTCAGGTTCAGGCCATAGGGACGGTGAAATGGACCAATGAGAGTTAAGAAGTTTAGTGGAGATACAATGCAGGAAGCGGTGGCACGTCTTAGAGAAGAATTTGGACGTGACGCAGTCATTCTCCATACTACCCAGAAGAAGCGATGGTTTTTCGGACGGTTTGGGAAAACCCGATATGAAGTGATCGGAGCAATCGATCCGGCGGCAGTGAAGGAAACATCGCTTCCTCGTTTAGAAACCCCTACAACACCAAATTCTCCTAAGACTGCGGACCCGATTTGGCCAGAAGCGATTCAAGAGGTATATACCAAGCTTAGGCAGTGTGATATTCCAAAAAATGTGGCCCAAGATCTCCTCAAAGAAGTCTTAACCGAACTTCCCAAGCATGAATGGAAAGATCTGAGTAAAATATGGAATCATTTAAATACAGCAATTGCCAATCAAATTGTTACAGTTGATCCGTGGTCTCTGGAAGATGGACAAAGAGTAGCGGTGTTAATTGGTCCCACTGGGGTAGGGAAAACTACGACAATTGCAAAACTGGCCGCGAATTTTGCCCTAGTGGCTGGCAAGAAGGTGGGGGTCATTACCATCGACACCTATCGGATTGCTGCAGTCGATCAATTGAAAACGTATGCAGATATTATAGGAATTCCAATCCAGGTAGCCTATAGTCCAAAGGAACTTCGAGAAGCTATTACCAAAATGCATGACCGAGACTTGATTCTCATTGATACAGCTGGGCGCAGTCAAAACAACGAAATCCAAATTGCTGAGCTTAGAAATTATTTGGAGGGATTAAACGTTGAGATTCATCTCGTGCTCAGCGCCACTACAAAAGAAGCAGATATTGAGGATGTAATACGAGTCTTTGGGGTTTTACCTATCGATCGCATTATTGTAACCAAACTCGATGAGACCACCTCTCATGGAGTTATTTTACAAGCTTGTAGTCTGGCGAATGTACCTATCGCTTTTCTCACCACTGGGCAGGGAGTACCGGAGGATATTGAGGTTGCTGATGGGCAAAGAATCGCCGAACTTATTTTGGGGGACTAGGAATGAGAGACCAAGCTGAAGCTTTAAGAAAGATGGTACGCAAACAGGAGATATCTACTCCTCGAATCATTGCCATCACTAGTGGAAAAGGCGGGGTAGGGAAGACGAATTTGTCGGTAAATCTGTCACTTGCGTTGGTTCAAATGGGCTATCGAGTAGCTCTTCTTGATGTGGACTTAGGTCTGGCCAATGCAGATATTGTATTAGGTGTTTCACCAGAATACAATCTATCCCATGTTCTGAGAGGCGAAAAAACAATCAATGACATAATCGTCGAAGGACCTCTGGGATTGAAAGTTTTAGCTGGAGGTTCAGGCGTTTACGATATGGCCAACCTTAATGGTTGGCGGTTAGAAGCGTTTGCCAATTCTATAGAACAGCTGAACCGGGACTTTGATTTTGTTATTCTTGATACAGGAGGCGGTATTCACCGCAACGTACTTAGTTTCGTTTTGGCAACAACTGAAGTCATCGTTGTTACCACACCTGAACCGACTGCTATCACCGATGCATATGGGATCATTAAGGTGATCTATCAAAAAAATCCTCACAGTCAAATTAATCTTGTGGTTAATATGGCTCATAGTCCTGGTGAAGCAGAGGAAGCTGCAAATAAGCTGAATTCTGTCCTGCAGCAGTTTGTAAATAAACAAGTTACATACTTGGGCTATGTGTTGTTTGATCAGCATGTATCAAAAGCTGTTGCAGATCAGCTGCCAGTCATTATTGCCCATCCTTCTTCCATGACTAGTCGCTCTATCCAAAGAATTGCTCGTTTCTTAGCTGGTGATGAAACAAGTTCATCTACGCCTAACAATGGATTCAAGAAATTCTTTAATAGAGTCTATGACTTGTTACGCATCTAATGAAGGGGGGCGATCCCGTGGGAATTGTTCCAAACAAGATTATTGAATTGTATGTGGAGAGAAGTTCTGGAGTTGTGGTCCACCGTACTAGGGTTGAAGACGTTCACGACGATACGCTGTTAGTTGGTGCACCTTTAGAGCGGGGTCAGGTAATACCCATTCGAGTTGGCACCAGACTCATTGTTGAATACAAAGATGAAGGAATTAAGACCGAAGGGCGGTTTACTAACAGAGCTGTTGTTGAACGGCGCTTTGATGGGCAAGTACCGACTCTCTTATTGCGGTTGACTGGTAACTGGGAAAAGACACAAGAACGGATGTTCGTTCGAGTGGATGTTTTAATCGATGCTGCCTTTGCACCAGTTGTAGACGGCCGTATTCAGGCTGTTCAAACTGGAACCATTCTTAACCTAAGCGGTGGCGGTCTTCTCTTGTCTGCTGATTTTGAGCTTGCAGAATCCGATGTAATTTGGATTTCTTTCCCCATTGATGCGAGATCAATTAGAACTTTAGGTCAGGTAGTTCGAGTTAGACAGTTAGAGAACGACACGATCGGTTATGGCATCACATTTCTAGAGATAGATGAAAAACAGCGACAAGAGATTATTCAATTTGTCTATCAACGTCAATTAGAACTGCGCCGAATGTTTCATGCGCAGGAGCATACGTCCTGAGAACGAGGAGTGAGCGTAGGAAGTGAGCAACTTGGAGCAGCCAAAAATCAACACAACACTGCTGTGGCGTAATTACAAGAAAAACAACGATATGCGTGCCCGAGAACTGCTTATTGAACAATACACTCCCCTTGTGAAATATGTTGCAGGACGTCTAGCAATGAATATGCCCAGTAATGTGGAAATTGACGATTTAGAAAGCTACGGGATTTTTGGTCTGCTGGACGCAATTGAGAAATACGATGAAACACGAAATGTGAAGTTTGAGACATATGCCTCCACTCGAATACGTGGAGCTATTATTGACGGATTACGAGCAGTCGATTGGGTTCCTCGAAGTGTTCGTTCTAAAGCTCGCCGCTTAGAGGAGCAGATTCAAGAATTAACGAACACCCTAGGCCGTTATCCTACCGATTCTGAAATTGCAGCTGCGTTAGACGTATCAGAAGAGCATTACTTTGAAATGCTAGACGAAGTAAAAAGCACATCTCTTTTGTCGCTGGACGAAAACATCGGTACCGAAAAATCTGATGACACCATCACAATGGTTGATCTAGTAGCTGACCCAAATGAAGATGTAGATCACCAAATTCTTCACCATGAGTCTCTAGAGGAATTGGCTGCAGCCATTGATGAACTCAGTGAAAGAGAAAGGCTTGTAATATCCTTATACTATCATGATGATCTCACACTAAAAGAGATTGGCCACATTCTGGAGGTATCAGAGTCTCGAATTTCCCAGATCCATACAAAAGCGATCCTTACCTTGCGAAGCAAGTTGCGATAGACTCAAAGGAGAACGGAGGGATACTATGTCAATAAAGTTTCCCGATTTTCAAGTACTTGTTACGCGTTCTGATCAAATACCAAAAACAACACGGGAAGGCGATCAAAGTGGGGCAGGGAGGCTGGCCCCCCAAGTAACCAACGAATTTACCGAGCGGCAGCGTAGAATTGATCGAACTCCAACAGATGAGAAAGTCCGACCTCGCAAAGAAAAGGAGAAGAATCAAGAACAGCGGCAGTCAAAACAAAAACGTCAGCGCAGAGGATCACGCCGACGAATTGACATTCGTGCATAGGAGGACTCTTGATGGATTTGTTCCTAGTTTTTCTGCTGGGAATAGTGTTTGGCGTTGGCGGGTTGTTCTTGATCCGTCCGTCTTTATTCACACGAGGTAATCAAGATTTTTCTGTTTTTGAAGCAATGTTTGAGGAATCTATGGATGAATTAGAGAAACGCCATAACGAATACCTTGCAGAAATTGATGAAAGAGAAACAGCGCTGCTCAATTTATATACTGAAATAGCCGCATCGTTAGTTCAAGACCACACCCAATCACCGAAAGTCCGAGCTGTGTTAGAACTGCATGAGGCTGATTATGATGTAGTGACCATTGCTAAGCGACTTGGGTTAGGCACTGGCGAGGTTCAATTAATTCTAGCTCTCAACAAACATCT
>JAAYRO010000103.1 GCA_012518735.1 Bacillota bacterium | reverse complement strand
TAGTAAAGGCACCCCGGACAGCCCGGGGTGCCTGCAGTACTAGAATATTAAAACAAAAGTACCAGCAGTAATCAAAAGCCCACCTAGAATTGTTTTAACATCTGCTGTTTCACCAAGAACCAAAAATGAAAGGAGCATAGTTAGGACAATGCTCGATTTGTCAATGGGCGCCACCTTAGAAACATCACCCATTTGAATGGCTTTAAAATAAAAGAGCCAAGACAAACCGGTGGCCATTCCCGATAAGATCAGGAATGTCCAGCTGTGTTTAGAAATATTGGATATTCCTTTCTGAGCATCAGTTAGAAACACAATACCCCACGCAATGATGAGGATCACTACTGTTCGAATGGCTGTTGCCAGATTGGAGTTCACATCCTTAATGCCAATCTTAGCAAAAATCGCGGTTAAGCTTGCAAATACAGCCGCCAATACAGCATACAATTTCCACATGGCCATCACCTCATTTTAAAAGTCATTCAACCTTGAGAACTATAAAGCTGATATCATCGTCCTGCACTTCACTATAACGCATAACGCTGTAAACTAACCCATCACAAATCCCATCTGCACTATATTCCTTGTACTTTATTAAAGTGTTCGTAATTCCTTCTAGACCAAATTGGCGGTTATCTTGGTCCCGGGCCTCCCTAAGTCCATCAGAGAAGATAAGAAGGATGTCCCCTACTTCCAGGCTTGTTGAGAAGCACTCGTAGATAGTGTCTGGTCGGCCCCCCAAAGCCATTCCTCTTCCAGGCAGAATGGACATTCTGCCGCTGCTGCGCTGAAAGATAATAGGGGGGTGATGGCCAGCATTTGCATAGAGTAAATGTCGTCTCTCTGGATCGTAAATGCCGTAAAACTGCGTCACAAACGTATCCACTTCTGAAATTTCTGCAGCAAAATGTTTGTTAAGCTCCCTAAGCACAACGCCAGGAAGTGCTGCGTCCTTAACCAGCAGGCGGAAAATAGTACGTGCAATCAGCATAACAAAGGCGCCCGGTACTCCCTTACCCATGGCATCGGCCACAGTTAGACCAATGCTGCCGTCACTGTGGGTGATAATATCAAGATAATCCCCTCCAAGTTCGTGAGCTGGCAGGGTTCGATAGGCTAAGAACATTTTCCCACCCAACGCATCCATAGGTGGCATCAACTGGCTCTGGATAAATTGTGTACTTCTGAGTTCCCTTGCGATCCGGTTATAAAGGGCAGGATTGGTCACAGTGACCACGTCTAATAATACAGTCAGGCGCTCACCAAGCTCTGCTAAGAAAGCTAACTGCTTGTTGTCAAAGGCTTCCTTCGACCACACAATCAGCACATTCGGAGTATATCTGCCAGCGAGTGGCTTTGCCCAATAGAATAATTCCCCATAGGTGCCTTGGAGAAGCGCTTGTTGATCTAGGGCTTGAAATGCCACTTCCTGATCTTTATGTACTAACTCTGGCTCATCAGCGCGCTGAAAAAACACGATTCTAGACGCTGCCTTCCTAACTTGAGGATGTTCTGACCAGACACTGACTGCAAAAAGATCTAGTTCACTAACAAGCCGCTCGCCTATGATCGAATATGAGCCGGTTCTAGAGGTAAGACATATTTCATAAAGATCGATAAGAAAATCCTTATTACGATAAATCACATATATGACTCCTAAACAAGATTTTCATCCAGCTTCTTACGGACAAAATAAGTCATCTTCTCCACAAGGTCGATGTTATATCCTGGTGACACCTCTTCACCATACATATTCTTCTCAATTCGCACCACTGGTCTTGTAGGAAAACCCTTATTCGACTGAACCACAACTCCCCGTTCCCCTGTGTTAAGCTCTACCACAGTCCCTACTGGATAAAAAGAAACACAATCTAAAAACTTTCGAACAATTCGAGGTTCAAACTCGCTACCGCTCTTCGCCATTAGGTATTCAATTACCTCTTCCATTGGATACCTATTATTAGCAGACAAACGATCAAAAACATTCGCTACAGAAATAACCCGCGCTCGCTCATGGATCTGATTTTCTTTTAGTTTTCGTGGATAGCCATTCCCATCCCAACGTTCATGATGCTGTAAAACCGTCTCCCCTATGGAAGGACTAACTCTTCCACTATCCTGCAGATAATCACTACCTAAACGGGGGTGATCTGTTATATCCTGATCTGCAGCAAATAAGAGGCCAATATCGTGGAGCAGAGCAGCCAGGGCCAAGTCCTTCAATTGAGATCTGTCATATCTCAACTCGATCCCAATAATTGCAGCCAAAATAGACACATTCACACTGTGGCTGAAAAGATCTTCACTAAAGGACCGTAAATCTACTAGATTAATAATAATATCGTCCTGCAGCAGCAATTCATCAATGACCTCAACAAGCACCTGGTTAACTTTTTCAACTTCCAGAGGAGCCCCTCTTTTTACTTGGGTAAGTACTTCCCTGGTTCCTTGTAGAGCTTTGATTCGAGTTTCATCACTAATCACATCTTCCACAACCACACCGCGACCAGTAGATATGTATACAGCCACAATTGCATATTTCTTGAGATGTTCTATATAACCTTCTGTCAGTGTTACACCTTGTCTCAAAAGAATTTGTCCTTGATTACCTAGGATGGTCTTTCCTAGAATCATACCGGGCTTTAAATCATCGACAGCAACGATGCGCATAGCCCGCACCTCCCTCTCGTCCCTAGTTAGAACCAATTCTAGGCGCGGAGAACTAACGCGGTTCCATTAGGGGATGTGCAAACAGTAATCTGTTTCAAATATCGCATCATAATTGGAAATCCTGCACCTAACGTGTTACCAGTTGAAAAGCCCTTAACGAACAGCATATATGGAAGCTTATTCAGATCCAGACCTTTCCCCCGATCCACAACATGAAAACGAGGACCGGTAGAATCGATAAACACCAAGATCTGCCCTCCAGGTGTATGCTTCACAACATTGGTTACAGCTTCGCTCAAACAAAGCAGTGCTCGACTTCGAAGAGGATCTTCCCAATTATCCAACCTTTCCATAAGAAAACGGTCCACTTCATCCCGAATGTGGGTAATATCACTCTTATCTTGAATGTCCAGAGTGAGGAGTGGTTGATCTTGACCATACTCCCTTTCATATTCTTCTGGACTCAGCAACTGAAGCGCGCCTTGTGTAACAGCTTGAACCACCTGTTTGTATGTTGTAAACAATCGTTCCCGCTCTACGCGCTCCTGCTGCACTGCTTCCTCCATCCTAAGAGAATACTTGGCAATAAGGTAACTAATGAAGTAGCTTGCTAAAATAAAAATAAGCAGTTCAACACACCAGACATATGTCCAGTGGTTCAAGCGGGATGTGAGCTTTTGAAGAAAGGATCCAGCTGACAGCTCTATTTCTGACTCCAGCAGTAAGGTATGGACATATTCTATCGTATCCTCAGTAAACCTATGATACACAGCATAACTTAAGCTTAACGCTGTGATACAGATCAAGATGGGAAGGAGAATCAGGTGTCGACGAGTAAATGACAATGGGCCAATCGAAGGTCTCTCGCTCACGTCTTCATAATCTCCCTTACGCCAACTAGTTCTAGAACCTCCTCAATATCCTTGTTGTTGTTATTAATGTAAACTTGAGTATTATGTTTGGCAAAGGAACGATAATAGCCAATCAATTGGCCTATCCCAGTAGAATCAATGAAAGCAAGTCCATCTAGAGAAAACGTAATACTGTTCAACTTTTCCAAATCCAACCCGTCCACGACTTCTCGCAGAATATCACCTGTGGCCATATCCAGCTCACCTTCGAGGACTAGAGTTACATCAGGCAGACCTTTTGTCATAGTAACCTGCAGCATATCTTATCCCTCACTTACAATCTTTCCGAATCCATCGACCATCGTACCGAAACTCTACGTTATAGTAAGTCTCGTTAACTGCCATCCGTCCCTGACCGATAGTGAGCCATACACCAGGACGAAACGTACCTGCGTAGAGGCTGCCTCCTTCATCCACAGTCCAATACGTTCGAACCGTTTCGTTGAGACCAGCAGATCTGGCAGATATAGAACTCTTAGCAGTATATTTTCCACCACGGCACTCACCTAGAATCTGAATATCCCTTCCTGCAGTCATATCACAGCCATAGACCAAAGAGCCAGTCACTGTAATGCTGCCGGTTGCATCTAAGCGAGCGTTTTGGCAGTAGTTGACTTCAACATCTGCAGGAGTATCCAAAATATCTTCTAGGCGATTACGAACATGAGTTAAGTGGTCGATATGTTTCTCCACTTCAGAAATGGAGCCAATACTCAAAGGATTTGCTCCAATAAAACGTTTACCAACTGTCTGGAGTACTTTTTGAATAATCTCCAGTTCTCCATCTTCGTCTGGCAGCATCATTTGGGGAAGTAATTCAATCAGCTCTTGGAACAGTTTTGGAATCTCAGCAAACCGCATCTCGAGAATCAGTTTAATTAAGTAACCATCGCCCCGTTCTTTGAGATCCTCAACAGAAAACCGTGGGTGGTTCTTTAGCTGAATAACCGCATTGTGCAATTTGCGTAATTCAGGACAGATCCTCTTTAAAAGGGCCACGATTTTCATATAAACTGCCAAGTCCCCACCAACACTCACGTGTCCGCCAATGAGATTCTTATGAATCATAACCCTGCTTCCAGCGATTATGCGGGCATGGAAAACGCTCCCCTTTACTTCAACCATCCCACCAGCCTTGATGGTTAACGAATCGTGTACATCTCCAAGGACAATAACATCACCTTTGAACTCAATGTTGCCCGTTTTTACATCCACATCGCCTGGAATTACTAACTGCGATCGAACGCACAGCCGATTGTATTCAAAACAAGGTCGTCCAGCAATTTCGGCAACTGCAATCCGCCCGTTCTCCACTAATTTCACACCTGTTCCAACTAGGAAACGGGCATGCTTAGGTGGTCGAGGTTCTACAACGTTTCCATACACATCTGTACCTGGTTTGCCCTCTACAGGAGGATGCCAGTAAGCCAACACCTCACCTGGCTCTACAGAATTAATGACACCCCGATCCAAGAAATCTATGCGCTCACCTGGTTCTTTCGTTCTCTTACTTACTGTCAGATCACAGACCACTTCAACTCTACCATCAATTGGTGGTTCAGGTGGTACACCTTTGGCAATCAGCCAAGAATCACTCACCATTCCTGAACACGCTTCTTCAACCGCAGCACGGGAAACCTCTGCCCGAATCCCTAATTCCCTAAGTCTCTCCAATACCAGTCTTACATCAATAGGCTCTGGTGGAATCTCCCGCACCTGTTTTCCCCACACTACCAAGCGGGTTGCATAATCTGCGTCACAGATTTCGTACTCGGCTCCAGGAGAGAACTCAGTTGTTAACCAGACTTCCATCTTGTCGCGAGAAATAGAGATCTCAAAAGAGCTCTGAGGCGATCGGTGAGCCACCTCCAATTGAATGTCATCAACTGTCTCGACTACAGTGGGGCGAGTTATAACCCTACCTTTGTGCATTATCTTAACAAGATTGTCTTTACCAGGTTCAATGGTGGGCCACATTCCATGTCTCTGCGGTTTTTCCATCTTGAGGTTCCCATTGACGACAGCCAGCTTTCCCGGTTTCGATACCGTGGT
>JAAYRO010000102.1 GCA_012518735.1 Bacillota bacterium | reverse complement strand
TACCTCCAGCCCAGACTGAAGAGACGCAGGCGAACCGTCTTCACCTAGTACGTCTCCTGGCGAAGAAACAATGAGTTCCCAACCTACATTGGACCAAACCGTAATCGACAGGTCTTGGTAGACAGTTTGACCGGGAGCAGCCGGGGCAAATACAAGAATATCAGGGATTGAGACTGCGAAACCAGGAGTCACTTCTATCTGAAACACTACATGACCAGAAGCACTCACTGTGTCGTTTACGCAGAAAAGCACAACAAAAAAACCCAAAACTAAGACAAGATTCTTCCACTTATACATAAGTGTCCTCCTCCATATCTCCCTTGGGCAAATCAATTATACTATTATCTGTTTAATCTGTCAACTATCTATTAAACAAAAAACCACTTCCTAAGTGAATACTCAAGAAGTGGTTCCGTTCTAATCTACAATCCTTTCTCCAATAGGTCTACCTTATCCAGCTTCTCCCATGGAAGGTCTAAATCAGGGCGACCAAAATGACCGTAAGCGGCCACCTGTCGATAGATGGGTCGTTGCAAATCAAGATCATGGATAATAGCGGCAGGTCGCAAGTCAAAGTGTTTCTGAACGAGCTGTTCAATTTCTGCTTCAGGAATGACGGCAGTTCCAAATGTATTTACATATAAAGACACAGGTTTGGCCACACCGATAGCGTATGCCACCTGAACTTCTACTCGCTTCGCTAAGCCTGCAGCCACTATGTTCTTCGCCACGTAGCGGGCGGCATATGCTGCGGAGCGGTCGACTTTTGTCGGATCCTTGCCAGAAAGGGCACCGCCTCCATGACGCCCCATTCCACCATACGTATCAACAATGATCTTCCGACCTGTTAATCCTGCATCGCCCTGCGGTCCTCCAACTACAAAACGACCGGTAGGATTAACAAGAAACTTGGTCTGATCCGATAAAAATCCAGCAGGCACCACTGGTTCAATAACATGGCGGATCATATCAGCTTCAATTGTCTTTTGGTCCACGTCAGGATGATGCTGTGTGGCAATTACTACATTGCGTACTCCAATAGGACGGTTGTCCTCATCATACTCAACAGAAACTTGGGTCTTTCCATCTGGTCGGAGGTAAGGCACTACAGCCTTTTTTCGCACTTCTGCCAACCGTCTCGCCAATTGATGGGCCAAGAAAATGGGCATGGGCATAAATTCAGGTGTCTCATCTGTGGCGTAACCGAACATCAACCCTTGATCCCCTGCTCCAATCGATGAATGGAAGTCCTCATCACCGCTGCGGTGTTCTAGGGCAGAATTAACGCCTTGAGCAATATCAGGAGACTGTTCCTCAATCGATGTTAAAACTGCACATGTATCTGCATCGAAGCCATATTTGGCCCGATCATACCCAATATCCCGTATGACATCCCGTACAAGATGAGGGATGTCCACATAACAATCGGTGCTGAACTCACCCATAACTAATACAAGACCTGTAGACACCGCGGTTTCGCAGGCCACTCTGGCCTCTGGATCTTTTGCCAGAACAGCATCGAGAATAGCATCTGACACCTGATCGCAGATCTTATCTGGATGCCCTTCCGTTACTGACTCTGACGTAAAAACATAATTTCTTCCTGCCATCACATCCACCTTCTTCAATATTTACTAGGGCAAAATAAAAACCTCTCTCGCGAAGAGAGAGGCAATTATCAGCTTCTCTCATCTTTCAAAACCCCATAAACGAAACTTGGGTTTTGCAGGATTTAGCACCGAGCATGAACTGCTGGTTGCTGGGTTTCATAGGGCCAGTCCCTCCACCTCTCTCGATGAGACTACTTTTATGTTAGCACTTGATTGGCCTTATGTCAACATTGGGGCCTAATTCTGGACTTTCCGCCAGACATAGGTGGGAAGCAGTTCAGCACTGAATTGATCACCTGCATCCCGCACTGCCTGAGAGCGGACGCTTGGAATATCAAACCTAGAAATGGAAGGATACCAGAATGGATCAGGCTTCTTGTCTTTCTTAAGCCAACCTAAGTCACTCTTGGAGATACTCTCACCTTCTCCTTGAACCCTGCGGCTGTACATGATGGCTCCTGAGCGGGTGTTAATAACACGCCCTGTAAAACTCACCAAAGCCTTAGTGGTCTGGCTGATTTCCCACCGAAACAGCTCGTTCTCTAAGTCAGCCTCAATCATATAAGCCTCGCTTTGACTAACATCATCGAAGTAGAATATGACCTCTCCCGTAATCACCGCATCAACATTTAAGAGCCTTCCTAGCCTAATAATCTCATCCCTAGTAGGTACCATTCCCCGGCGTAATCCTAAACGTGTCATGGCACTGTCCACCTCTGCCTGATCTGCTACACGATAATAGGTAGAAAGTCTTTGGGCAATGTTCTCTTCAACTTCATAAGGAACAACCGGTTCCCTAGTCTCATTATCAAAATACAAGACAGCTACACTTTCCGCGCCCTGCAGATCAGCTTTAGGCGGCACCATTACCCTCTCGTGACCAGCACAACCTGTCAACAGCACAGCTCCCATTAAAACAACTAACAAGTGAAGCTTCGACCATTTCAGTCTTCTCCACATACAGTTTCCTCCCCATTCTTGAGATGTAGTCTTCCATCGTATAACCACAGTGGTTGAGCCTGCAGTACACTTACCAGTCTTTCATTATGAGTTGCTACAACTAAGCTAAAACCTAACTCCTGCTGCAGCTCGAGAAAGAGGTGTCCAATCTCCTCTCCCTGATTCCGCTGAAGATTTCCAGTGGGCTCATCAGCCAGCACAAGGTGGGGCGAACCAACAAGGGCTCGGGCAACAGCAACCCTCTGAACCTCACCACCACTAAGTTCCTTTGGATACGAATGTTCTCGCCCATCTAATCCTACCCGCTGAAGAAGTTCCCGACCCTGCCACTTACTTGGTCGAACCCCAGCAATGCGCAGGGGTAAATTCACATTATCCTCCAAATTTAACTCAGGAATAAGACCAAAATCTTGAAATACATACCCTAAGGAACGATTACGCCATAATGCTCGCTCTTTTTCAGTCCACTGCTGAGCATCTTCCCCTGCAATCAAAATACGACCTTGGTCAGCACGCAGTATTAATCCTAAGAGACTAAGAAGAGTTGTTTTCCCCGCTCCAGAGTTTCCTAGAATAACCAAACGCTCGCCAAGCTCAATCTGCAGGTCTACGTCATTTAGAACTGGCTGAGGTGAACTCGGATAACCCTTTACAACCTGCTGGAGTTCAAGAAAACTAGCCATTGCGCATCACCTCTGATGGTTCAACAGTTGTCATACGCCACGCGGGCCATAACACAGCCCCTAAACCGGCGGCTACAGCGACTCCGGCTACCCACCAAACATCCTGACCTGCCCAACGAATAGGCAGCCTTTCCATATAAAAAACCTGTGGAAGATGTATTGTGAGTGTACTCAAAACAGCAACCACAATGCGAGCTGCAGCAATACCTAAGGCTCCACCTAAAACCCCACAGTACAAGCCCTGTGTAACAAACATGGCTCCAATTTCTAAGGGAGCTGCCCCTAAGGTCCGCAACACACCCACATTTCGCTGTTGACCCCAAGTACGTAATAAAAAAACATTCATGATTCCTAAAGCACTCACTAATAGGGTAAAGATCATGATCCAAATAAGAACAGTCCGCTGGACTGACATACCAATAAACAGACTCTGTTCCCGTTCATACCAGGGACGAACCCATAGATTCGTTTTATTCTGCAACGGTAATATGTACTGATCCACATCAGGAAACCCTGCAACTTTAACACCGTATCCTGTAAGGCCTGTGGTTTCTGTAAGATTCTGTGCCTTCTCTAGGGGCAGAAGTACCAGACCAACATCTAAAGGATAGTATCCTGTGTAAAATGAGCCCTCAACCCTTAATGGTGCGCTGTGAAGGGGCGTCACAACTGTCACCACATCCCCTGTATTAACACCCAGCAGACGAGCAAGTTCAGCTCCTATTACAATGCCCTCATTCTGCTGAATAAGCGTCCAATCACCCGACTCTAAGAGATCCTCAATTTGAAACAAGCGATTTTCATCAACCCAATTAACGCCCTTAAGTGTTACTGGTTCAGCAGCCAAACCTCTTTGAATAAGGCCGGGAAACATTAGATAAGGAGCACTGCCCTCGACCCCGTCCACACTCTCAATACTTCTCTGTAAATCAGAATTTACTTGATCGTTATGACCTGCCTCCAGAGCCAAATGGGGAGTCATTAACAAAATTCTTTCACTAAAAAAGTCCTGAAATCCTTGGGAAAATGATAAAATAACCATAAGCACCACAATGGCGGCAGTTATTCCCCCCACACATACGGCTGTCTGTTTCTTATAATACCAAGCCTGTTTTGCCCCAACGAACCAATACCACTTACGCACATAGATCACCTATTCTTATCATAACACATTGAGATTAAAAAGAGGAAAACAAGGGCACATACTAGAAATACAATGAGCCGGATGAAGAAATCGGCACATTTAGGAGGTTGCATAATGCACCACGAAATTTATCTAGACAATAGTGCAACAACACCCGTCTCTGATCAAGTTGCCTTAGCCATGGAACCATATTGGGCCATTCAGTATGGTAATCCTTCTTCTCCTCACATGAGAGGAGTGGCTGCAGAGAAGACTCTCCGCCACTGTCGGCAGCAGATTAGTGACTTATTGAGGGTGCATCCTTATGAATTATATTTCACAGGTAGTGGTACAGAAGCCAATAATATAGCCATTCAAGGTATTACATCTGCTCCCCACTTCCGAAAACATCCGGGACATATTATAACAACTGCCATCGAACATCCATCTGTTCTCAATGTTATGAAGCACTTAGAGACCCTAGGATGGGCAGTCACCTATCTTGATGTAGATAAGGAAGGACAGATAGATCTGGCTCAATTCAAAGAGTCCCTGTTACCTGAAACCAAGCTGGTCAGTGTCATGATGGTTAATAACGAGTTAGGGTCCATTTTACCCATCGAAGCCGTCGGGGAAATAATCCAAGAAGCTAATACCAATCGTTCCTCGAAAATAATATTTCATGTGGACGCTGTGCAAGCTTTAGGCCAGATTCCCATAAACATCCCCAATTCGAAGGCAGACTTAATGACATTTAGTGGTCACAAGATCTTCGGGCCAAAAGGTATTGGGCTCCTTTATGCACGGAGAGGAACAAATCTGCACCCAATCTTGTTTGGAGGTAATCAAGAAGGAGGCATCCGACCAGGAACGGAAAATATGCCTGGAATTGTTGGTCTCACTAAGGCGATCCAAATTGCCATGGAAGATCTGGAAACAAACACCAAACATCTATTGGAACTTCGCGCTCAGCTTATTTCAGGTGTCAATAAAATCGAACACTCTTATATCAACAGCCCTGAAGACGGAGCGCCCCATATTCTAAATATAGGTTTCGAAGACATTCGAGGAGAAGTGTTGGTCCATTTCCTCGAGCAGCGTCGGATCTTTGTTTCTATGGGAGCCGCATGTTCATCGAACAGACGGGGTACCTCTCATGTCCTGAAGGCCATCGGCATGCCTTCGGAAAAGATCTTGGGCTCGATTCGGATCAGCTTAGCACCGAATATAACGAAAGATCAAATTCGTTATGTTGTTAGTAGTTTAGGGGACACGGTAGAACAAATTCGAAGAATATATATGTGAGGGATTCATCATGTATCCACTGCTTCTAGTTCGTTATGGCGAAATCAGCTTAAAAGGACGCAATCGAAAGTCCTTTGAAGATCTGCTGATGCGGAATATTAAAACTACACTACGTGGTACACCATATGGTAAAATTAGAAAAACCTTCGGTCGAATCTATATTGAAACAAACGGCAGCTGGGAAGAAATAGCCCGCAGACTGCAGCAGCATGTCTTTGGTATAGTCTCCATTTCCCCAGTATTGCGACGGGAACTGGAGCTAGGCTCAATACAAGAAGGTGCTCGCCTTATATTGGAGGGGCTGCCTGGTCAAACATTTAAGGTGGAAACACGCCGACCGAATAAGAAGTTTCCCCTTACCACACCAGAGATAAACAATGCGTTAGGAGGATTCATCCTTCGGTCATTTCCCCATCTTTCAGTTGATGTTCATAACCCTGATATAACGCTGCATGTTGAAATCAGACAGGAAGGTGCTTTTCTCTATTCCCAGGTTATTCCCTGTCTAGGAGGTTTACCAGCTGGTTCTTCTGGAAAAGGAATTCTCCTCCTTTCAGGCGGCATCGACAGCCCTGTGGCTGGATACTTGTCTATGAAACGTGGGGTAGCTGTTGAAGGACTCCATTTCTATTCCTATCCATTTACTACAGAACGTTCAAAAGAAAAAGTTATTGAGTTAGGTCGATTGTTAAGCCCATACAACGCTCACGGTTCATTTAAGCTTTGGATATGCCACTTCACAGAAATTCAGAAAGCACTCCAAACCATTTCTTATCCAGAGTTAAGCATTACACTTATGCGCCGATTCATGCTTAGGATCGGAACGGAACTTGCTAACAGAGAGAAGGCGTACGCCTTAATTACAGGCGATAGTTTGGGTCAAGTAGCAAGCCAAACAATGGAAAGTATATATACCATCAATTCTGTCACTAATATTCCTATTTATCGACCTTTGATCGGCATGGATAAACAGGAAATTATAGATATTTCCCAAAAAATCGAGACATATGAAACATCCATTTTACCGTACGACGACTGCTGCACAGTATTTGTTCCCAAGAATCCTGCAACCAGACCTACCATTGAACAGGCACTAGAAGCAGAAGGGGAGCTGGATGTGGCAGGTCTAGTAGAAGAAGCCTTGAGTAAGACTCACTGCATTGATGCCAGTACTTCACAAGAAATTATTTAGCCAAATTTGCTAGAATATCGTATCCATTAGGAGGAATATATCGATTTTAGTCGAAGAAGAAAGAAACCACAATAGAGGGATTACTTTCCAGTTAAAGGAGCGATGATCCGTGGCTGCTTCTCAAGATAAAAATATTAATACCCTTCTTTCCTTGATTCGAAAACTCAAGGCTGAAAATGCAATGTTAAGAGAGAAAATCGGTATGGATGAACCTGATTGGGCAGAGCTAGAAAGTACCAGCATTACGAAGGAAGAGCGCAATGCCCTTTTGGACCGCAGTTGATTTAAACCCCTATTGTTAAGAAAAACAATAGGGGTTCTTTATTAACGATATCGACCAATACCTAAGATTCGTCCAATATTGGCAGTTGGATCCTCTTTTACCGTCAGACTGCCATCTACTGCCGTAAACAGAGTTGTGACACCAGGTCCATGTCCAGCCACAAGACAATCAGAATGGACTACAACTCCCACTGTGAGGGCTCCCTTTCGGTAGCTTCGCCCAAATCGATTATCACAATCTTCTAGAGCTACCAAATCCCCAAACTTCAACTGATCGATACGGAGAGCAGCGATTTCCTCTGTATCTGAAGTAGTAATATCATAGTCACCTGAGGCAGTACTTGGACTACCTAAGCCTGATCCCATGAACCGGGCCGGCACTTTATTTACCACAGGCACCACAATCTTCCCATCTTCCTCACCAATCCCCAGTTTCTCTAACAGATGGGGATCTAAATTTCGCACAGTAATACCAGGATAATCCAACAGCCTCAATCCCTGACCATAGGCTCGAATAAGAATCTTATCTTCTATGCACATCTTTTCAAGATCGTCATCTGCGAAGTCAATGAGTACATGCTCGATCCCACCATGGGTACCAGTAACAATACCTTTTGCTCCTTTAGCATCACCAGAAACGACTGTGGCCTCATTGCCAATACAAGACAGAACATTATAAGCTTGATTGGTAGGAGCAGATCGATCGTCAATAACGGCTGCAGAAGAAACGCATGGTTCAATATGATCCCCTGCCCATCCAAATGCTCCATCGCCGACTTTTACATTGTAACTAATGCCACCAGTTCCTGGAAGCACAAAAGGAACACCATTCCGATCGATTCTGTAAGGACTGCGCTGCATGGGTGGAGTAATCATCCCCATAACTGAAAGCATTACAAGCGTCTCACGATTTGTTCTTAACACTCTGGTCCCTCCTTGTTTTCAGAAACACTCTCTTGGGAAATCTCCTTTTCCCTCTTTGCTATCCAATAGTATAAACCTAGAGCAGTAACACCGATACCAATACCGTCGATTAGAACATCACTCCAAGCTCCTGTACGGTGCAGGAGTCTCATTTGATATGCTTCATCAAGAATCGCCACGGCAAATGCTAGGAGAACAGCTCCAGGTAACGCTCGCCGTCTTAGCCCACTGGTTACTCGCAGTGCATTGAACGAGAGCAGTGTAAAAAGCCCATACGCTGCTACATGTCCTGCTTTTCGAATCCAAAATACAAGATGCTGAATCTCAGCCCTTTCTAGATGGGGCAACCACTTTGCAAGAAACTGGGCTGTAACGGCAGCTCCTGACTCCTGCTTCCCAGCAAAGACGAACATTGCTACAGCGTAAGCAATCACAAGCAGCCAGTGAACCACAAGCTGTACCTCCCTCCCCAAAAACAAAAGGCCCCCTCACAGGGCCTTAACCCTCTATCTGACAGTACTCCGAACAGGTCCGACAACGCTCAATCAAATCAATATCCATTCGCCACCGAAACCTTGAACAATAAAACTCCAATTTGCCACTCCTGTCTCGACATGTTAAGGCATGGCTGCATAATACCATCTGATCCACAACACCTCCCAGGCTTAATATACGACTTAACCTGTGGTTCTATGCTTCACAGAGGTACATAATTCAGATCCAGCACACTAAGGCGAATTCTAGAAGAACCAGAAACGTTTTTTCTTCTCATACTTCCTTCCTTCTGGTACTTGCAGCGATTCGTTTTTCAGTACTGCTTGAGGATACTCCTTAACTAACTTTCGGGCCTCCTCTTCCCCAACAATCTCCTTCACGGCTTCATAGCCTTCCACCAAATTGAGCCTCCTGCGATTTAAAGAGTGCCCATCACTCCCAAGGAAGTGGACCATATTATGTGTCAGCATTATCTCAGCTGTACTTTGAATTCTATGACCGAAACGTCCCAATATGCTTCCAGTGTTCATCTGTATCAGGCAGCCCAGCTCTATCCAACCGAGAGCAGTATTCGGATCATTTCCTACTGCTAAATACCGTTCGGGATGGGCGATAATAGGGGTAATTCCCTTAGTCTGAAGGCTGAAAATAACCTGCTCTGTATACATAGGAACCTGCTGAAGGGGAAGCTCTATTAAGCAGTATTTCCCTCCACCCCCGTAGGTGGGAATTTGATTGGGAGCCATGGCAACGATATCCAAATCCATAAACAGTTCTGCCCCTGCCACTAATGTAACATCTATTTGATGCTGGAGAAACGCTTTCTGCAGATTGGCCACTTTTGATTGAATCTTTGCCCAATCAGGAATCTGATAAAAATGGGGTGTAGCAGCAATAACCCGAATACCCTTAGATGCCGCGTATTGTCCCATTTCAAGGGCCATATCTAAATCTGCTGCTCCATCATCTACATAAGGCAGAATGTGGGTGTGCAGATCAATCATCGGCTAACTCCTCATCTGTATGGTAATAGTAGTAATAGTACTCATATCCCCTTTGATCTTGTGGTCGAACCCGATTCAGTACAACCCCTAACAAACGTGCGTTAGCCTGTTCTAATAGGGCCTTCGCATGAAGAGCCATATCCCTTGGTACGGAGTGTGCACTTATGACCAATAGAGTTCCGTCCATCTGGCTGGCGAGCACTGCAGCATCTGTGACCGCCACAATCGGCGGTGCATCAAAAATGACAATATCAGATCGTTCCTTCAACAGTTCAATAATTTCCGTCATGACCTTCGATTGGAGCAGTTCTGCTGGATTAGGCGGTATGGGTCCTGAAGGAATCACTTCGAGATTTTCAATTCCACTATCTAAAATCACACTATCTAGTTCAGCCTGTCCTGTCAGCAGGGACGTTAACCCAGGAGCGTTCGGTATCCCAAAAATGCGATGTAGGACTGGTTTACGCAAATCGCATCCAACCAAAATCACCCGTTGTCCAGTCTGAGCCCAAGCCACCGCTAAATTTGCTACAACAGTAGATTTGCCTTCGTCTGGTCCTGCACTTGTTACTAATAACGTCCGAAGCTCACGATCAGGACTAGTGAACTGCAGATTGGTACGCAGAGTCCGAAATGCTTCTGCGCCAACTGCCTTAGGATCATCTTTTACAATCAAATAGCGTTGTTGTGCCATCTCCTTCACGTCCTTACTAAAAGCCTAAGAATCTTTTTTCATTTTCTGGTGCAGTTAAATCAAAATCTGGAATTTGTCCCAATACAGGAAGCCCCAATATTTCTTCTACTTCATCTTTAGTCTTAATGGATGTGTCCATGAAGTCCAATAAGAAAGCCAAGCCTACTCCAATAAACAAGCCCAGAACACCTGCAATGGCTATATTCAGTTTAATGCGGGGCTTTACTGGCCGCTCAGGAAGAACAGCTCGGTCAATAACCTGCACATCAGCAGTCTGCATGGCTTCTGCTATTCGAGTTTCCTCGTTACGTTTCATCAGCATGATATACAGCTCTTCTAACACCTGCGCCTCACGCATGAGTCGGGCTAATTCCAGTTCCTTCGCTGGCAAGCTCGTCAATTCTGCTTCGCTGTCAGCAACAAGGGATCGCAGTGCCTGCTCTCGTGATTGAAGGGCCATAAGCTCAACTTCTAAATTAATCAGACTTCCGTATAATTCCCTATGAATGGGGTTAATGGTGCGGGTCTCGGTGCTGATAACCCGCTGTACTTGTTCTGACAATTTCTGCCGTACATCTTCGATTTCAGCCTGTAATGCGAGGACAGAAGGATGTTTATCTGTGTACCTCTCTCGAGCTCCTGAAAGGGAGATCTCAAGATCAGCTAACCTCGATCGATACTGCGCCACAAACGGATTCTCTGCAATAGTGGTTGTAGACAAGAGCGTTTCATCTTGATCTGCCAGCTGTGTTCGGACTTGTGTAATACGCTCCTGTGTCTCTACGAGAGCGACCCTAACTTCTGCTAGGTCAGCCTCTAGAGAAGTGAGTTGATTAATACGGGCTATGGTCTCGTTAGACGGCGACAGAGCCCGTTCATTTTCACGATACTCCCGTAATCTCTCTTCGGCTTTTCTTAAATCTGCAGAAACCGACTCTAGCTGAGCTTCAATAAACAATCGAGCACTCCGCTGATCTTCTTGTCTCGAGTGGCGATTCCAGGCAATAAAAACGTCCGACAGGGTATTGACAAACTGCTGTGCTTTTTCTGGATCTGTTGACTGCATACTTAAGCGGAGAATATCTGTTCCTTGAATGGGCTGGATCACCAGCTGCTTATCTACAGCCGTTAAGCTTATATCATCCCACCCTAGTTTCGTCAAAACAGGTTCTAAAATAGTTCTACTTTTCATAATCTGCACGTAGTTCTGGGCAGCATTCCGTACCGTACCGCCCATAGAGTCAAACAGCATCATCTGAGCCGCTGACCCTTGATCCCTTACCATGAGCGTGGTCGTTGCCTCATACACAGGATCGCTTAGGAAACTGAATAAAGCTGCTGCAATTA
>JAAYRO010000101.1 GCA_012518735.1 Bacillota bacterium | reverse complement strand
CCATGGAGGTAGAGGACTGCCGCAGGATCATATTCGCCTTGCTGCGGCAGGCTTTGTTGTATTAGCCATCGATGCTCGTGGGCAGGGAGGAAAGACTGGCAGTAAGCAGGCTCTAGACACTGGTACTGTAAGCGGTTGGATTACTCAGGGCATTTTGTCACCCCAAACTAGCTATTATAGATTTCTATTTGGTGATGCTTATGGTGCTGTAACTTGGTTGGCCAATCAGCCAGAAGTGGCTGCACAACCCTTGGGCACTCATGGAAGCAGCCAGGGTGGCGGTTTATCCCTATGGATGGGTGCCCTCCATCCTAAGGTACAGGCTTGTGCAGCACACGTTCCTAATATGTGTCATCTAGAACGGGGTGTATGGTATTCTACAGGATCTCTTACTGAAATCAAAGATTTTCTGCGCCGTTTTCCTGAATACTATGATCAAGTTATGTGCACCATCAGTTATTTTGATTTCCTAAATATTGCTGACAAGT
Source organism: Bacillota bacterium (assembly GCA_012518735.1). Taxonomy (GTDB): domain Bacteria; phylum Bacillota; class Limnochordia; order Darwinibacteriales; family Darwinibacteriaceae; genus JAAYRO01. The sequence continues at coordinate 6,590 of JAAYRO010000101.1, read as the reverse complement.
TTTCCATCCCAGTCCTGGTTTCTGTCGGGCTGCAGGACACTGTATGCCTGCCTGAGACCATTTTTGGGGCATACAATCACATACCCAGTACTAAACAAATCCTTTGGGAACCGTTCGCTGCTCATCCAGTAAGTACGAAGTGTTTCAGTCAGGGTCTTTATTTTCTGCAAAAGCACTTAATTAGGGAGTGAGGTGTGAGGGTGTTATTTAAACCATATCAGATTAAAGATGTTGTCCTGCCCAATCGCATTGTAATGCCAGCTATGTGTCAGTATTCTGCCACGACTAATGGTTTTGTCCAGGATTGGCACATCCTTCATTATGGGACGCGAGCTGTTGGAGGCGTAGGACTGATTATCTTAGAAGCGACGGCAGTAGAGAAGGGGGGACGTATAAGTGAACATGACTTGGGGATTTGGGATGACGGCCATATTGAGGGTCTTCGCAAAATCGTCCAGGTGTGTCACACCTATGGAGCAAAGGTAGGAATCCAAATAGGGCATGCAGGGAGAAAAGGCTGTGGTCCAGAACGAGTCGCTCCTTCAGCTGTACCCTTTAGTGAAGGCGGACCTGTACCTATGGAGTTGACTGTACAGGAGATAGCTGAGACAGTCTCTTTGTGGAAGGAGGCTGGGAGACGGGCTCGGGAAGCACAATTTGACGTACTGCAGATTCATGGGGCTCATGGTTATTTGATTCATGAATTCTTGTCTCCGATCAGCAATCATCGAACCGATTCGTACGGTGGGAGTCTTGAGAATCGCATGCGTTTTTTGCTTGAGATTGTTGAAGCAGTTCGCCAAGAGTGGCCTGCCAACAAACCTTTATCAGTTCGTTTATCTGCCGTAGATTATTTACCAGGTGGACTAACCATTGAAGATACGATACTGATTGCGCAAGCCCTAAAGGAGAAGGGTGTTGATTTAATCGATGTGAGCTCTGGAGGAATTGGACCGGCTTCTATTCCATTGGCTCCAGGATATCAAGTGAAGTATGCAGAGGCAGTCAAGAAACAGGTTCAGATCAGTACGATCGCTGTAGGCTTGATCACCAGCAGAGAATTGGCTCAAGAGATCGTATTCAATGAGAGGGCTGATTTGGTGGCTTTAGGACGAGAATTGCTGCGCAATCCATACTGGGTTCTTCATGCTTCCTCTCACAGTGATAAGCTGTGGCCGAAACAATACGAACGGGCTCGAACAACCTAATAGGCGGAAATTAGATGATAAAGAGGTCACATTTGTGGCCTCTTTTTTCGCCCCTCTGCTGGTATATGATATGACAAAGAAAAGGTGATGACATTGAAGCTGACCATACTAATGCTGGTTGACCAGTTGAATGTGGGCGGGACAGAAACTCACGTTCTCTCCTTGGCTAAGGAGCTTGTCCGGCAGGGGATTGAAGTTATTATTGGATCTAGTGGGGGACCTCTGCTCCATATCTTTGAACACAGTGGTTTGGAAGTGGTCTATCTGCCCTTTCAAAGCGATGACCCCGTTGCTCAAGAGTATCAGGATCTTCTAGTGAAGACAAAGGAACTAGTAACTGTGAGAAAAGTGGACCTTATTCATGCCCACTTTATTGCAGGTTTGAAAGTCGCTGTTCAGGTCAGCCAGGAGCTCCTGGTGCCGGCAGTTGTGACCATTCATGGTACTTTTTATCCAACGCGCAGACTTCGAGGATTGCTCGACCGCTGCTCTCGGGTTATTGCAGTGAGTTTTCCCGTTGTTGAATGGTTGAGCAGGAAAGTGGACTATCCAGCGAAGCAGATTACCATGATTCCAAATGGAATTGAAACAGACTACTTTGTTCCCAACGCTTCAGAGAGACGATTCCGTGATGAGCTGGAGATAGGGGAAGAAGACAAATTGATTGTACTTGTGAGTCGATTGGCTTGGGGGAAAACCCGTGTGGTAGAAACTGCTATTCAGGCGGCAGCAGCACTCCACCAGGAGTTTCCTATCTATTTGGCCATCGTTGGAAGCGGTCCTCATACATCACTGGTCCATGCATCAGCCGTTTTAGCTAACCGCATGGTCAACAAGGATATGGTGAAGGTATTGGGTTGGCGCCTTAATACAAGAGACTGCTATCAGGGGGCTGATGTAGTGATTGGTACAGCTCGGGTAGCACTAGAAGCTCTCAGCTGTGGAAGGCCTGTTGTTGCTGGAGGAAACGCATCGTATGTTGGGTTTTTAGAACCAAATAGCTTGGAGCAGGCCTGGGAGGTATACTTTGGGGATCATAAATGGGCTCAACCACTTTCTGCTGAGAAACTAGCTTATGACTTAAGGTATGTTCTTCTGAATCCTGCAGTAGTATCCCAGCAGGGGGAGGTTTGTCGGGATTGGGTGGTAGAGAATTTCCATATTGGGGATATGGCCAATCGAACCATTGATCTTTACAAGGCTGTAGTCACTGTAGGGGAGACAGCTCAAACACCCACCATTAGTGTACCTAAGGCAGCATCTGAGATTCTCCGAAAAGTGACTGTAGTACAAAGGAGTCAATCACCTGCAGCTGTTCGTCAGCCTCTTGATCCACAGCTTTTGGCCCAAAAGCCTTTAGTCAGTGTTGCCATACCCGCTTACAATCGGGGCTGTTTTTTAAAGGACTGTCTTCATTCTGCAGCTGGGCAGACGTATCGTCCCATAGAAATTGTATTGGTTAATGATGGGTCCACCGATGACACTGAGGAGGTGGCCTTGGAGTGGTGGGAGACATTAGAAGATCAAAGGGGAATGATGTTTGTTTATCAAAGATTGCCCCACAATGCAGGGTATGCTGCTGCCCAAAGTATTGCTTACCATTTAAGCTCCGGTGAATTTATCGCCAACCAAGATTCGGACGATGTGAGCCATCCTCGAAGATTGGAGACAGAACTTCTTTTTCTCTTAGCCAACTCTGATTACAGTTTCGTAGGGTGTAACTTTCACAGTTTTCAGGATGATTTAGAAAAAACAAAGCCCAACCATATGCTGCGGTATGGCTATGAAAATATACTCAGTACCTATCAAGATGGAGGTCACTGTATTTGTTTCGGCACACTGCTTTTTAGACGAAGTGTGTTTCAACGGCTTGGGGGATTGACAACTTTTCTAACAGGGGCTGAGGATTATGAATGGATTTCCCGTGCTTTAAATCAAGGGTTCTACGTTGACAATATTAGTGACGTTCTCTACTTCTACCGAGAACATCCTCATCAGTTGTCTCGAATTCACCGAACACTTCGTGAGAAATTAGAAAACTTGGGAAGAGGGAAAAAGGGATGAGCAGGTATGTGATTGGTGTAGATGGGGGTGCAAGCAAAACTCGCTGTTTAGTGGCAGCGGTGGATGGTGCCATAATAGGAGATGGGTATAGTGGATGTGCAAACAAAAACGTCACTAGTTGGGAAGATGCAGTTCTACAAGTTCGCCTAGGGGTAACAGAAGCATTGGTGAGGGGTCATGTATTACCTAATCAGATTGTATCGGCTTATTATGGGTTGGGAGGCGTTGTGGATGATGAGGATACTAAAAAGTGGAAAGAGGCAGTCGAAAGCCTATCGCCAGAAGCAGTGGTTCTTGTTGAAAACGATGTGTTCTCAGCATTATATGCAGTAGACTGCAGTACAGGTATAGGAGTGGTGAGCGGAAGTGGTGGAAATATTGGGGCCATTGCTGACGGAAGAAGCTTTCATGTGAATGGACATGTACATTTTTCTAGTGCCCAGTTAGGTCGGATGGCTCTTGAGGTAGTCATGAATCAAATTAAGAGGGGAAAGTGTGACTTATTCGGTAAAGCAGTTCTAAAATGGGCTGGACTGGATGAAGTACAGTTGTGGAATGAAGTCTATGTGGATCATGGTGGTTTAGCCGCGCGAATTTCACCTATTGTGATTCAACTGTCCAATCGGGGTCACTTACAGGCCCAATCAATTATTTTGGACTGGTTAACTAAGGTAGAATGGGATGTGCGGCAGTTTCAGACCGCAAATGAATTGGAGTCCCTGCCCATTTGTTTTGGTGGTGCAACGTTTTCCAGTATGAGGCCTATCATTTTAGAGCATTTAAAAGCATCTTCTGAGATACTCGTCGCATCTGTTCCCCTCGTAGAAGGGGCTGTAAGGGCTGCTAGACGACAGTTAGGACCTTGAAATCGTTTCAGAATACAGGGAGAGAATAGAGTCGGTCATATCTTCTAGGTCGAAGTACTGGAGAGCCATCTGTCGAGCTTCCTTTTGTAAGTGGGGGATCATTTCTGGATGGTCGATGAGCTCGAGGATATGAGCAGCGAGAAGTTCTGGTTCGGCTGGAGCCAGTTTATACTGGGGGAAGGCGTCTAGGTGTTGATAGGTGCGGATGAACTCTTCTGTAACTCGTCCTCCATATCCGGCCCCAAGCAGATAGCCAATGCTGCCGCAGGCCATGGCTTCCCTAAGTGAACGTCCATGTCCAAAGGTTACTTGAGTTTCTTGTAAGAATGAGACAGGGTCGTTAAGCCAACCAATATTGATAAAAGCATCCTTAGCTGCATCAGGTCCACTTCCAACAAAATAAGCTGATAAAGCTGTTCCAGATCTGCGAACTAAGTGCAGAGCTTGGTTAAGATGTGTAATTCCTTCAGCTGCAGCTCCATGGACTCGTCCAAACCAGCAGAGTTTGAGATGGCTGTTTGGGACGGAGCTTTTTGGCTGATAGCGGGTCAAATCTATCCCATTTGGGATTACTACTGTTTTTGAGGAATAGCTGGGGACCGATTCTTTTTGGATCGGTCCGACTGCAATGATCCAGCGAGCTGTAAGAAGGGTAAGGGGATACCATTTTTCCAGAGGAAAGGGTGAATGAAGGGTAATAATTAGAGGTACACTGGATCTGATGGCCGCATGTACGGAAGATGAGAAAACTAGGGGAGAATGGGCGTGAACGAGATTTGGTTGAAGCTGTGCTGTTCTGTACAGAAGTTCGTCATTGGTTTTATAGAAAAAATACGGGAGATGGTTAATCCGTTCCAGCCATGGCCCGTATTTTTCATAGTTCACATCACTGATCGTTTGGAGTCCAATGGACACAGTGATCCCTCTGGCAGTGAGGGAATCAGCTAAGTCCCAGACATGTGTAGACAGACCACTCTTGCAGAGAATGGTAGTAAGCAGAATCTGCATGGCAACCCCCCTCACTATTGTATTCTGAGAATATGGGGAGGTGTCAGCTGTGCAGAAGGGAAATAGCCTGTTCTTGGCATACTGGTCTGGAGAAAATAAAACCTTGGTATTTGTCACAGCGATGATGTACAAGATACTCTAATTGTTCATCCATTTCTACGCCTTCTGCTACAACGCTTAGGCCGAGCTTTTCGCCAATAGCAATGATTTGATCCGTAAGAAGCCGGTCCTTCTGTTCTTTGACAATATCATCGATGAAGCTCTTGTCAATTTTAAGAGTAGTAATGGGCAGGAACTTTAAGTAAGCTAGGGATGAATAACCCTTTCCAAAATCGTCAAGTGCCATACTTATTCCAATCTCATTGAGGGCTTCTAATTCAGAACGAATAATTTCATACGATTCCATCAAAACAGACTCGGTAATCTCCAGTCGCAAATGGGCTGCATCTAAGCCCACATCTTGGAGAATCTGTGAAACAGTTTGGGCAAATTGACTGCGGGTTAACTGCACAATAGATACATTGACTGAGATAGATAAGTCTTTGTATCCGAGTTCATGAACCTGCTTTATAAACCGGCACGCTTGCTCTAAGACCCATCTCCCTATTGGTACAATGAGACCAGTCGTTTCTGCAATCTCGATGACGCGCTGAACAGGAATCTCTTCTAATCCAGGGCTGTTCCAGCGAAGGAGAGCTTCAAAGCCTGTAATTTGATTGGTCTGTACAGCTACTTCCGGTTGATAGAATACAGTAAGTTCATTGTTGGCCAAAGCAGTTCTCAGCCGACCTTCGATTTTTAGACGATCAGAAACATCTTGAATCATAGTAGGGTCGAAGACAGTGCAGCAGTTACCTCCCTTGTCTTTACTGCGATACATGGCAATATCTGAATGTTTGATCAGCTCATCGCCATCGGATGCGTGGTCGGGATAAACGGCAATGCCTATACTGGGAGTAATATATACAAGACTGTCATTGAGTGCGAAGGGAGCTTTGAAGCTCTCCAGAATCTGGACGGCGTATTCCTCCAGTGAATCAAGGGATTTCCATTGACGGTACAGCAAAATAAACTCATCTCCACCAAAACGGTATAGTGAACAGCCTTCGTCTAAAAGGGCTTCAATTCGTCGACTAACCTGCTGTAGAAGCTGATCCCCAAGATTATGACTCATAAAATCATTCACGTTTTTGAAATTGTCAAGATCGATAAAAAGGGCAGCGATGGGGTGTCCAGTTACAACTATGTATTCCTCCAAATCCCTATTTAGGGATAGGCGGTTTGGCAGATTGGTTAAGGAATCGAAGTATGCTTGATGGTGGAGTTGAGATTGATACTCCCTCAGGGCGGTAATATCGGTGTGCGTTCCTAGAATACGCTGTAGTTTCCCGTATTTATCGTACCATGTTCTGGCCCGCGACCAAATCCAGATGTATTGGCCGTT
>JAAYRO010000100.1 GCA_012518735.1 Bacillota bacterium | reverse complement strand
TCTTCCTCTAAATATTTACGAAAGAAATCTAGTTCACTCATATAGCCATAAATGGTCTTTTTACTACGCTCTAAGTTGATCAAGTGTTTTCTGTACTCTTCCATTGTATTAATCATGGTTTCATCCTTCCTAAATAGATTCAAAAATATAATATATGCTTGTAACATGCATCGTTTCGCAAGAATATGGCGATAGGATAATAGTAAGTATCCAACCAGGGAGTAGGGTGTTACTAAATAGAAAACTACTCTTTAGCGGTACCCCCTCTGCCCCAAATCATCTATTTAACGTAGCCTGCAAAGTAAGCCCTAGCTCTCATTACGTCATGGCTGCCTTAGCCGGTTTAACTTAGTCGAATAAAATTCCACTAAGAATAATCTCGATGTAATGTAGCTAAAAATAGCACTTGTTGAATTATCAAATAATGTGAGGGGGTGAGGGTGGCGTCAGTTAGCAAAAAACATTTCCTTGGACTATTGATTCAATAACCTTGGAAAATTATTTTCGCTTTATACACGCCCCCCATGCCCCCATCTATAGCTTATGAAGGTGGAGGAGTTAGTTAAGCAAGACCATTAGTAAATCTCATACTCAAGGCTTTGGTTTGTCCGTTTTCTAACCAGTCTGATATTACCTAACTGCCCACTTTGGACTAGCCTTTTGAATTCCTTACCGTAATATTCGGCCCTTCGATTGGTATACCACCAATCCCCAAAGATCTCTTTCGCACTATAGAAACCCGGTTCTTTTATAGCAATGAGCTTTCTAAGCCAATCAATTTTGCGGAAAACTGACGGCACTCCATCATCCGTAAGATCCTGAGATACAAGCTCTAGGGTGTGAACAGGCGGGTCCGCTATGACGTCTTCTCGATGATGGTAAGGTGATTTAGTATTGGTGTCCTCCAAGTAAGTTTGAATGTTCATTTTTATACCTCTTTCTATTCTAAGTTATTAATTGAACAAATTTGTATTTAAGTGATGGCAAAGGTGGCAGGGCCTCTGTCGATTTTTCTTCTCGTCTACTATTGCGAAGAAGAATCCATCTTAGTTAGAGGCCGATGCAGTAAGGATCATAAACTACAATTATCCAGAATATATCCATACAATGCTATAAACCACCATCATTTTATCTAGTTAATCCAGCATTTTGCGAAAGCTATCTGCAGAACTTGGGGTCTTTTGACTAACCAGTTCAACATTATTTAAATGGTAGATCCCTTTAATTTTGCTTACTGGAAAAGTCAAACCAAGTTCTGCTTCAGCACTTCTAAATAAATCCCAAAATCTTCCTAACCCCAGATCCTCATACCCATGTTTGCGACACCAAATCTGATAAGCAGGATGGAGTAAAGAACGTTTGAGATTCACTCCAGGTGCATGTTTTACCTCTTCACGTATAAACTCTATCACTGGATTTTGCTGTTCTTTGTAATTTTTCAGGGCTTCACGCACCATTTTCGATTCGGTAAGTGTTAGATCGTTTTTCAATAGACGTTGATAGCCTTGTAGAGCAAACAATAGGATCCCATTGAGTTCTTGAATGAGCTTGTCCGTCAAATCTTTATCCTGCTCTTCTTGTGAGAAAACTCGGTCGAAAGGTACTATAATTAATCTGCGGTAGTATCCGTGACTGTGGTCTTGCGTTTTGGGTAATTTATTAACCAGAATCAAAAGCTTGCAAAAGAGTCTTATGCTGCATGAATCGCGGTACTTAACTTCGAGATTAACTACATCTTGACCAACTATACTTTTAAACTGCTGAGTGTTTAAATACTGGTCCCCGAGCTCATTCTCAGCTGAAATATTTACAGTCTTTCCAGGCAAATCGTCTAAACCAAAACGCGAGGAAAGCCGATTTAAAGGCACGTGGGAAGTGTTTTCTGGTCCAGCTATCAACCGAATAATTTCTGCTAACACACTTTTACCATTTGCTCCCCGACCATGAAAAATGACAGCCTTCTGTAGCCGCATATCCTTTGTGACCATGTAGCCCATTAGCTCTTGAATTAATTGAATTCGCTCTTCATCCTGATCAAAAATAGCACTTAAAAACTCAATAAATTTGGGACAAGTTGCATTTGGATCAAAATCAATCTTAATTTGCACTGATGAGTAATACTTTGGACTATGGGGGAAAAGCTCTAGTGTATCAAGCTTTAACATGCCATTTCGCAAATTAATGAACTCCAAACTAGTATCCAGCTCGTCCACTTGTTTCACTTCCAATTGTAGGGCTTTCAAATACTCCGAATGCCATGTACTACACCAACATGTTTCTACCGCTTCGTGAAGAATATCTCGACATATTTTTCCTAAATCCCTTTCGTTAATAGGACACCATTTACCAAATAAATCCTCATAATAGAAGTACCCCCGCCCTGGAACTAGAATCAAATTGATTCTTTCCAAAATATACGAGGCGAATACGTTAGCATTGAGCCCAACATGTCCTCTATCCGTATAATATAGACCCCGAACATCCATTTCATGAGACTTCTTTATTGCTTTGAGCTCTTCTGCAGGGCTATGGAACTCATCGGGTATATCCCCATTAAATCCCAAATAACGAAACGTTTCATAACTAGCTGTAGGTTTATCGGATACGTCTTGATAAAGGCGTTGCAAATAACTTTGGTCTAAACCACGTTTTGTAAAATAAAGTTCAGCTATATGCTTGCCCCCCTTGCCCAATACCGCTAGGTTACTAATGAATGCCTCTAACTGCTCCTCCGATGGATCATCCATCTCACTAAACCAGCGAAAGACGGGTATTTCATGAAAAAATGTCAATTCTAACCCATGTTTTAAATCTTTTTTAGCGTCATTTTGCATAAATATCTCCTTCCTTGGTCTTGAGAAACTCCCCTAATTCCGATAGCTGTGTTTGGGCTTCTCTAGCTTGTAGAATTTCTAAAGGAGTAGTAACTCCATTTTGATAAATACAATCATTACAATATCCAGTGGTGATTTGGCTAATCTTATGACATCCATAAGCATTCCCAAACGATGCCGCATGCTTTAGCTTTTGATCCGTTTCGGTAGGGCAATACCTTGGATAAGGTTTGCTTAGTTTGTGTGCCCACTTAGATCCGGTGCTACATTTCGCTAAAATAGTTAAAAGAGCAAACCACTCAGGTTCTGGCAAGTGTTCCGCATCATCTTCACAATGTTTTAGCCATGCACACTTGCTAGAAAGCAAGGCCCAATTAACATCTAAGTGGATATGCCCAGATTTATTCTGCTTCACTGCACTGGGGTAGCTCTTAATATCTAAGAGATATGGCTCAAACTCACCAGGGTTATACCGGATGTTAGAATTGCAATGAATCACACGAACTTCTTCCCAGGTATGTCTTTTGCCATTGAATGTCCCTGGAACTCTTAGTATGCGAGCAAGGTCAGCTGTAATGTCAAGGTTCCATCCTTGTCTATTACCTAGCTCTTTAATGATGCTTTGGAATCCGAAGCTCAACTTCTCCGCCTCACCGCGCTCTTCTTCATCATCGAAGATCCAAGGTTCTCGAAATAACCAGTAGGCATGATATCCTCCCCCTGTATCAACGATTATGCTCGGATAACCAAAGGGAAGATTGGACAAAAATTCTATTGCTTCTTTAGAAGTTGGTAACTTTGTTTGAGTATGTGAACCATGAGAGCAATCGATATCGGCCCATAAGCCGGGAATTGCAACTATATCCCTCGCTGTTCCACGACTGTTACCCGCTCTTGTACTTAGCTGCTTTTGAAGCCCGATTCCAAAATAGAGATCCGCTACATTCGTAGGCTCTAAAAGATGCGAGATTACAGTATCCAGTTCTGACAAAGGGACAGACGAGGACAGCTTATTCGACTTTCTCCAAAAAACTACTGATAAATCCTGCGGCATTTCACCATAAAGCTCTGTAAAGAATTCATTTTGCCTGACAGTATTTAGGTTTACAGGTGGCACAAGTGGCATGCCACCTGTACCACCTTTTGTGGGTAGGCCAATCATTAAGCAGGAACCTCATCTTGCTCCAAGTATTTTTGGAAATATACGATAGTAAATTGCTCCCTACTGGTTTTGGTCACTTCAAGCCGAGTTCCCAAAAGGTCATCCTTGCTTTGAAAAGCCTCCTTCAGGGACTCTACTTCAAATCCGCACATAAACAGGTCCTTCTTAAACTGCTCGACACTCGGGTGGGATGCCAAGATGTTATTCTTAAAGATCATACGTCCTTTTTCTGGGCCTTCCAAGATTTTTAGGTGCCAGATAAAATTAGGATTATCGTTTTGGGTCATTCCAGTTGAAATTTTCACGACCCTAACTGCATAGGTACCGTTCGGCACTTCCGTCTCTGTTGGTGATTCTTTGAATACTGGTTCAAACTTGTTTAGCTTAGCTAAATCTACACTCATAAATAGATCCTCCTTTGATTTTTACCCCGAGGGACAATCTTGCTCCTCAGGATAATTCGCTATTTTGTTTTCAAGGTACAGCTAGTTGCAATGTCACATAGTCGTTTTATGTGTAAGAACAACTAAACTTTTGCCACTTCCATCCCCGTTTTTACTGAGGACTTAGCGACTGGCTATACTCTATCACGAGAAAAATAATTTCTCGACGACACTTTCGGACTTTTTTTGTCGTGGCAAAAAAAATAGACCTTCCTATTTGGAAAGTCTATAACCGTTATTCTCTTTTCAGCTCTTCAAGCAGCTCTTGCTTTAGCTGATCGTTTTCTTCTAAGAAATTATTTACTGCTGAATCGATTTCACTATAATATTTTTGGAGATCATCAGGCAAATCTTCTTCGCTTCCCGCTCCTATATCTTCCATCAGACTCCTTTGGCGTAGTACGTCTTTCAAAAAGTCACCAACATTATTGGCAATCTGAGCATGAAATCTATTAAACACCTGTTGTTCTAAGTCTTGAAGAATTGTTAATTGGTACTCATATGGGTATATTTTTATATTTCCAAGAAGGGCCAGGATCGCAGATTGCATATTGTAAAGACTCACAAACATACTATAATGGACGTTTTTATCCACTTCGTAAAGAAAAGCATGTTTTTCTTCTTCATCCATCTTACCGTCAACATACTTGACCAAATTGTTAAAAAAGTAGAGCACATCCTCTATTTCTAGCGCATCTTCCTTACCCCGGATAATTTTATCCAACATGCCATCTTTCCGTACTGTTTCTAATAGCATGGCAGCCATAGCGGGTTCCATAGAACTATCAATAGAATAACGATTCCTGTCATCCTTAACCTCGTCGCGATCTATTTCAGCTAATTCCAGAAGTTTGACAAACTTTCTCTCAAAAGTTCGTGAGCTAACCCCGGGTGAACCATCCTCTGATTCATAGTATAGTTGCTCCTCTAGATCTTTTGCAATTTTTGAAATTGACGCTTTTTCATTCACTTTATCACTTGTTGACTTCATATACTAACACCCCACAAACCAATTGGAGAAAATAAGAAGTGTTCCCCTTTTTATTTTGGATTTAATTATAACTCACTACAGAATCTGTGTTCTGCAGTGGGTTTGAAAGTGTAAAAATGGTCAAAGATCTTTGTTATCAGGCTTTGACCATTTTATTGTTACAAGTAATTCTTTTGCAGTAAGTTTGCTTTAGTTTTTTGCAGTGAGATCATCCATTACATCCAATCACACCATACCTTTTACCTGGTCTCTTTTTACATGTCATCAATGGTGTTATTAACTTCACAACGACAATTATTCAGAAAAATTATCCATCGAATTCAAACTTGTCCACCTTCAAAGTTTTGCTATTTTCAGACACTGTTCGTACCGTTTCTGCTGAAAATCCTTCACTAGAAGTTGCAGCAACTTCTAGTGAAACCTGTACACGACTTCCTTCAGCATTTATAAGGTGACTAATCACTTCTTCTATTAATTTTTGAACATCCCGATTAATACGAGTTATATCGAGATCGGCAGACATATGGAAGTTTGCAATTTTCTGGGTTGTCACATCCTCAGCTATATTTCCACTACCGTTTGAAGGGTCGATAGGATAGACACTTATACCTCCTG
>JAAYRO010000099.1 GCA_012518735.1 Bacillota bacterium | reverse complement strand
TATTATAATTGACCCAAACCGAACTGTACAGCTAGAGAAACAATCACCACAATTGCTGACACAATGAAACCTAGAATCATTGGATTTATTCCTGCTTGGGCAAGTTTATCTAAGTCAGTATTGAATCCTATAGCTCCTAACGCCATAGCCATCATAAATCGACTTAAAGTGTTCAAATTCATACTTAAGCGAGCCGGAATCCAACCCATGCTGTTAATTGCCGCCATAACTAGAAACAAGAAAATGAACCAAGGAGTAACGTTTCTAAGATGCTCCCATCGATTAAGATGAGCATCTTCGTTATCTCTACTCTTCTGTACAGCACCAATCCAAGAGAAAATGAGAACTATGGGGATAATGGAAAGAGTTCGGGTAAGCTTTACAATAGTAGCAAACTCCCCAGCTGCACTGCTGAAAGCGTAGCCTGCGGCCACAACAGATGAAGTATCATTAACAGCAGTTCCTGTCCACAATCCATACGCCAAGTCAGATAATCCGAGCTGTCTGCCCATGATAGGAAACAGCACAATCATGGCCATATCGAAAATAAACGTTGCAGCTATAGAATATGCAACATCACTTTCATCTGCATCAATAGTAGGGGAAATAGCTGCTATGGCAGAACCGCCGCATATGCCTGTCCCTGCTGAAATAAGTGTACTCATCTTCCAATTTATGTTGAGGAGCCGGCCAAAGAGATAACCAGAACCAAATGCAGCTGTTAGGGTAAATACCATAACAATTAAGGAATAGCGGCCCACCATAACAATCTGACCCATACTAAGACTCGATCCCAGCAGAATAATAGCCAAGCGCAGAATCGTTTTCGAAGTGAACTTAAGGCCTGAAACCAAAACACTCTTTTCGCGGACTACTAGGTTCAATCCTAAACCCATGGCCAAAGCAAGAACACTTGGTCCTACTAAAGGAATAGATTGTCCAAAGAAAAAAGAAAACAGAGCTATAATAAATGCGGTAAAAATACCTGGTAAGAAATTCATACGCACCTCAACCAATCCCTTCTCTTTGCATAAGATACCACTTGTGGCAGGGAAAGTAAAATACTATAATCAGATAAGAGTTATAAGCGTTTACCTATACCTAATCGACAAAGAAGGGATTATAATGAAATTCCGCCATCTTAGGATCTTTACTGCCGTATGTGAGACCATGAGTATGACCAAAGCTGCCCGACATTTGTACATCAGCCAACCGGCCGTCAGTCAGACAATTACAGAGCTGGAGGAATACTATGATGTACGGCTTTTTGAAAGGATGTCAAACAAACTCTATCTCACAGACGCAGGAAAACAGCTTCTGCCTTTAGCCCAAGAAGCCATGAAACTGCAAGCTACAATTGAGACAACCATGCGAGATTTTAGACAAGAAAACAGCATCCGTCTTGGAGCAACCGTCACCATAGGAACCTATCTGCTTCCTCGGGTTGTCAAAGCAATCCAAAGTATTCAACCCCAAATCAGAGTACAGACTGTTGTAGATAACACATCTGCGATTGAAGAAAGACTGCTCAACTCCGATTTAGATATTGGACTCGTAGAAGGACAGATTACTTCTAGTCAGTTAGTTGCAGAACCCTTCTACGAAGATGAACTAGTTATTGTCTGTGCGCCCAATCATCCTTTAGCTGATAAGGATCTAGTGCGAGTAAGGGATTTACAAAATCATGCTTTTATTCTCCGAGAAGAGGGAAGCGGCTCACGGCTCTTGTTTTCGAAAAGAATGGAGGAAAAAAGTATAACATACCGCATCGTAGGCGTTCTCAGCAACACAGAAGCTATTCTTAACTCAGCCCAACAAGGTCTCGGTCTGGGAGTAGTTTCTCAAATCGCTGTGGCTGTGGAACAACCGGGATTGAAAGTGCTGAATATTCCTGATCTAAACCTAACCAGAACGTTTGATATTGTTTATCACCGCCATAAATCAGTCAAGAATGCACTGACCCTAACGAGAAGTGCCGTAGATTTGATCTAAAAAAAGCCCTGGCTCTCACCAGAGCTTTCCGAAAACACTGTATTCTATCTAACACTTACCGCCTACTGCCTGTTGTTACGTCAAAGGCAACAGCCAGGATGAAAATTAGACCTTTAACTACATACTGGAACGAAATATCAACACCTAACAAGTTCATGCCATTAGTCAAGGACATAATCACTAGTGCCCCAATGATTGTGTTTGTAACCCGTCCTACTCCGCCACTAACCGACACTCCACCAATATAACTAGATGCTATAGCATCCAACTCAAACCCAAGCCCCGCGGTGGGCGTAGCCGAAGCTAACCGCGAAGTGTATAGTATACCAGCTAGTGCAGAAAGCAGACCCATGGATGAAAATACGAGGAAAGTGACTCGTCGGACTTTGATGCCAGAAAGCTCGGCCGCTTCCGTATTGCCCCCAATAGCATAGATATGACGTCCAAATCTGGTCTTGGTCAAAATGAAATTATAAATTAAAAGCACAACAGTCACTATTACAGCAGTCCACGGAAGACCGCGGTATGATGCCATTATCCACGTAATGCCCATAATCAGAGCAGTGAGCATGATTAGCTTTATACCGAAGATAACTGGAGAACTCGTCTTGAAGTTGTAGCGCTGCATGCTTCTACGGGACTTTATCTGAGAGTAAATCATGGCTGCCACAAGGAATACACCGATCAGCAGTGTCAACAAGTGAAATTCTAGTCTATCACCCCAGGGAAGGTCAGGGATGAAACCGTTCGAAAGCTGAAGGAAGGTCCTATCTCGTACAATAATAGTACCTGTGCCTGCCGTAACAAGTGACAGTAATCCCCGAAACATAAACATACCTGCTAGAGTCGTTACAAATGCTGGTACTTTGATTACAGTCACCAAGAATCCCTGGTAGGCACCAATCAGTGCACCACAGCACAAAACAATTGGAATAACCAACCAGACATTCATACCATTCATCAAGAGAATTGCTGCCACAGCACCTAGGAACCCAGCAACAAAACCAACTGCCAAGTCAATGTGTTTAATAATAAGGATTAATGTCATACCAATAGCCAATACTGCAACGTAACCTGTTTGATTAACAAGGTTAATCAAATTCCGCGGTGAAAGAAACAAACCGTTTGTTGCTATGGTAAAGATGACAAAAATGACAACCAATGCAATATACATGGCATATTCCCGAATATTCCCTTTCAGAAGCGAAAGGATTTCAGAGCCCACGCTCTCATGTTCTGGTTTCTGCTCCAAGGGAACTGCGAAAGTCGTCTCTTTATCGAGTTTCATTAAAATTCTCCCTCCCCTGTTTTAGTCATCATGGCCATCACTATTTCCTCAGTAGCATCTTTAGCTGCGATTTCGCCTGTTATGGTACCCTCAGACATAATATACAGCCGGTCACTCATACCCAATACTTCAAGCATTTCACTAGAGATCATGATAATGCTCATGCCCTCCTCAACCAGCTTGTTCATTAGCGTGTAGATTTCAAACTTCGCACCAACATCGATGCCTCGCGTCGGTTCATCAAGTATTAAAAGACTCGGATCTGCGAAAAGCCATTTTGCCAGAGAGGTCTTCTGCTGATTGCCTCCTGATAAATTACCCATTGTTACCTGCACACTTGGTGTTTTAATATCGAAAGACTCTTTGTATTCATTGGCCATCGCGATCTCTTCATTCTGATTGACAACGGCTCTTTTAACCAGCTTCTCTAGGCCTGCAATGGAAATGTTGAACTTGACATCTTGAATCAAAATGAGACCATTCGCTTTCCGATCTTCAGTTACATAGGCTACACCATTGTGAATGGCATCAGACGGATGCTTGAAGCGCATTCGCTGCCCATTAATATACATCTCACCACTAGTAATATCATAGCCTGGTACATTGCCAAATAGGCTTAGTGCCAGTTCTGTGCGGCCTGCGCCCATTAATCCTGCTAAGGCCACGATTTCCCCTTTTCTTACCTGTAGGTTCACGTTGTGAAGAATTTCCCGGTTTGCAGCCCGATCGAATACTGTCCAATTCTTCAGTTCGAAAACAACCTCACCAGGTTCAATATGTCTTCGTTTCGGATAAATATTTTCGATCTCCCGCCCTACCATGCTGCGGATGATCTCCTGTTCACCGATTTCCCTCTCCCGTGCGTCCATGGAAGAGACCACTCTGCCATCCCTAAGCACGGTAATGGTATCTGCAATCGACAGAACCTCTTTGAGCTTGTGAGAAATCATAATGCATGTGACACCCTGTGTCTTCAATTCCCGCAGGAGGTTTAATAAGTTCTGACTATCATCGTCATTTAGGGCTGCAGTTGGCTCATC
>JAAYRO010000098.1 GCA_012518735.1 Bacillota bacterium | reverse complement strand
TAAATCATAAATCCACAAATGGGACTTATAGTCGTTTTCTTCCAGATCAGGCTTATGAACAACAAAGCAGAGATAGCGGCCTGTTCTGTCAAATTCAATCCCTGATAAGAACTGATAATGAACAAGATCGTCAAGCCTAATTCTCTCCAATATTATCTCTCCTATCTCAATGGCAGTTATTGAACGTATATTCGTACTGTCACCTATACATCCCTGCAAAAAAATACTAGGTCCAGCGGACCTAGTATCATAACATACCTTTTTAACCCTTTACAGAACCTGCTGTCATACCTTTAATCAGCTTCTCCTGGAGCAGCAGATACAGCAGCACACTTGGAATAACTGCAATAGATACCGTAGCTAACGTTTCTGACCACTGGGTACCAAATCGACCAGAGAATCTCAACATAGCAAGGGGAAGGGTCTGATCAACATTCCTAGTCAGAAAAACCAGTCCCAACATTAGTTCGTTCCAGACTCCTAAGAAGTTAAAGATTGTAACCGTCGCTACTGCTGGTAGGCTTACGGGCACAATGATCTTATAAAACAGTTGAAAAACATTGCACCCATCTATTACTGCCGCTTCCTCCAAGCTGGCGGGAATAGACTGCATATAGTTGCAAATGATAAAAATAGAGATAGGCAGCGTGCCAGCAATATAAGGAATCAAGAGGGTATTTTTTGGTCCAATGACCTCAATAATAGGCAGCAAACTCAAGTATAATGGAATAATAGTGGAGTGCCCTGGAATCATAAGCCCTGCTAAGAAAAAGGCAAGTACTACATTACTGTAACGCCAGCGCATCCGAGAAATAGCAAAAGACGCAGTTAGGGTAAAAATCAGAGAGACACAGACTGTGATAGTTGACAACTTAAAGCTGTTCAGAAGCGCATATTTCACATTAAACTCTGTCCAGACTTTCCCATATACACTAAAATCAAATTCGTCTGGGAGTCCCCAAGGGTCTTGAAAAAAGTCAGTGGGCTCTCGAATTGAGCTGACCACAGTCCAAGCTAAAGGGTATATTACGGAAATGGCCAATACCATTAGGAGAAGAATCCCAAGGTATTTCTTGGCCTTATATATTACGATCTCCATGTCTACCAGCCTCTCTAATAATCTACGTTTTTCGTACCGAACAGTTTGTTTAACGAAATGGTTAGTACAACACAGAGTACTAACAAGACAACTGCAATAGCTGCACCGTATCCAAACTGGAGCTGACGAAAAGCTCTATTGTACATATGCAGAGCTAAGACTGTGGATGAATTCGCTGGACCTCCACCTGTCAATACATAGATATTGTCAAACGCCTTAATGGAACTAGTAGTGATAAGAATCATACTAACCTTTATAAACGGCTTCATTAAGGGATATGAAATATACCAGATTTTCTTCCATCCCGTAGCTCCGTCAACCTCAGCAGCTTCAAAGATCTCTGGAGAGATAGAGGTCATGGCAGTTATGAAAATCACCATATGGTAACCGAACCACTGCCAAGCCATGCTAAATACAACGGCCCACAAAGCAAATTTTGGCTCAGCCAACCAGGTCTTAGTCCAACTTCCGAGACCAATAGCGTTTAGGGCAGAATTCAAGATCCCCATATTGGGGTGATAAATGAACTGCCAAAGCAGACTTACAGCCGCACCCGATATGGTACACGGTATGAAATAAACGCTCTTGAAAAACTTGTTAAGCCTAGTAGGTTTAGCTAGTGAGACTGCGAGAATAAAGGCGAGGGGGATCTGGGTAATAATTGAACCAATAGTGAATAATGCCGTGTTCTTTAGAGCTGTCACAAAAACGTAATCAGATGTGAATAAACGTATATAGTTCTTCAAACCAACATATTTAGGTACTCCCACAATATTCCACTGGTAAAAAGAATACTGAATAGACTTGAGTAAAGGATATGGAACAACCAGAGCGTATAAACACAGCGCAGGAGCAATAAATAATAAGATAACCAGTTTGTTGCTGAGCATTTTGTCCATTATGCACAATCCTCCATTATTCTCTGGAGTTGATGGAGTCAGGGCAGCCCTGACTCCATCAAGATGTTATGACCCACTACTACAATGCGTCGTTTACAGTCTGCTGAAACTGCTCCATGACTCGCTGCGGCGACTCACCCATATACAACAGCTGAACTGATTTGTTGATTTCTGTTCCTAAGAATGCTCCAAGAGGAATATCCCATGGGAACATCGTTCCGCTTGCGCCTGCCATTAGGTTAAGAGCTTCTACTTGCCGGGGATCAGCAGTTGACGGATCGACCTCAACCTTAGTAGCTGGAATAGTCTGACTCCGTACTAGAGCCTCTTGTCGTTCAGGAGAGAACATAAACCTAATGAACTCCCAAGCAGCTTCCTTATGCGGACAGTTAGCTCCAATGGCATAAGCTTGGTCTGCGAATACGATTTGATGATCTGCACTACCGCGGCCGCCAGGATACTCGGGCATTGTGAAAATACCGTAGTTCTCGCCACCCATTTGGTGATTGAGAACACCTATTTCCCAACTGCCGTTGATCCATAAAGCTGCCTTACCGCTCATAAACTTGCCACGGGCTTCATCAGGACTAATTCCGTTAACGTTGGCCTCAAAAGCGCCCATGGCCATTAGATCCTGTAATAACTCGCCAGTTTTGATAAATCCTTCATCTGTCCACAGCCGATCACCATTCATGGTTTCTTCAATAGCTTCAAGTCCCATTACCCTTTCGGCTAACATCATGTAAATAATGGTGCCTGTCCAGATTTCTGCATTACCAAGGGCAATAGGAATAATCCCGTTTTCCTTAGTTACTTTAATCATATGAAGAAAGTCATCCCATGTTTCGGGAACATCAAGACCTAGATCATCAAAAACTTGTTTGTTATAATAAATCAATTCTGAGTTTAGATTGTGAGGAATAGCATAAATCCCGTCACCAAATGTGGTGGAAGCTAGAGGACCTTCTTGGAGGAAACTATAGAACTCAGGATCATTTTCTAGGAATGGCCGTAGATCTGCCATTCTGTTAGCTTCCACAAAAGGCGCCATTCTACCAGATGTCCAAGTGGCAAACACATCTGGTGTACGACCAGTAGCCATTAAGGTTGTAATCTGTGTGAGATACTGATCTCCCCAAGTACTGTTCATAAGTTCAAATTGAATCTCCGGATGGAGCTCTTGGAACATAGCGATGGTATCGTCCATCCAGTTTTCCCCAGTCTCTTGCCCGGAGTTTTGATACATAAGAGTTAAGGTTACGTTCTCTGCCACAGCTAAACCAGATACTGCAGTTAATAACACAACAACAAGCAGCAAACACATTGACTTTTTCATTTCAAAAGCCTCCTTATCTTTCTATGAAACTCTAATACTCCATAATGAACCGGCTGATTTCCCTCCTTTTCTGCCTGGAATGTTTTTCTGCCCACATCTGGAAACGTTTTCATATATTCTAAAAAAAACAACTGCTTGCGCAAGGAATCTACTGCAAATATGCAGTACTAAAGATTATTTCATCTGTAAACGTTTCCCGTTGTCATATATATTCTCCCTTTAGAAACAATCTCCTCCTGCCATTTGACTCTTTTCTAATATTCGTTAAAAAAATTTTGGATATTGCATTTAAACTTGAAAATCAAAAAGGTAGGGAGACCCCTACCTTTCACTGGTTCGCAAAAAAACCTATCGAGCTAATTTGTAAATCTCCAATACATCGGACTGGCTCAACTGGACAAACGAACCCTGCAGCTGCGTATCATCTGCCGTACACTTAGCAGCCATTTCCTCAAGACGATCGTCGGGAATACCTGCTTCCTTGAGGGTTGTAGGTAAGCCAATTTGTCTAAAAAACTCCTGCAAGCGGCGTATCCCCTCCAATGCTGTACGCTCTGGGTAATAGTAGTCTTGTTCAACACCCCACACACGTACTGCAAACTGCACAAATCGATCTACATCGTGATGATAAACATACTTCATCCAAGCAGGAAATATGATGGCAAGCCCTGCACCATGAGCCACATCATAAATCCCACTTAATTCATGTTCTATATTGTGAGAAGCCCAATCTCCAATTCTGCCTGTATGCAGAAGATCGTTATGGGCCACCGTCCCTGCCCACATAATATTAGCACGGGCATTATAGTTCTCAGGTTCTTCTATTACAATAGGAGCATAGTGAATGATGCTTCTAAGAGTAGCTTCGCATAATTGATCTGTAAATCCTACATCGTGGACATTTGTGAAATACCGTTCCATAACGTGGGCCATCATATCTGCTATACCACATGCCGTCTGATAGGGTGGGATAGAAAACGTAAGTTCTGGATTCAGGATGGCAAACTTAGGGCGCATGGCAGGTCCTCCACATCCCCGCTTTAACCAGCCCTCTTCTTTGGTAATAACTGAGCTGTCACTGGACTCACTACCTGAGGCAGGCAAAGTTAATATGACACCAACTGGTAGTGTCTTCTCAACTTTCGCTTTCCCTGAATAGAAGTCCCATACATCACCATCATAAGGAACACCTATGCCTATGGCTTTAGCAGAGTCTATAACACTACCGCCCCCTACTGCTAGGATGAAATCAACTTGATGCTCTCTACACAATTTTATGCCTTCATTAACCAAACTAAGGCGGGGATTTGGTTTGACTCCACCAAGTTCTATTAATTCAATTCCCGCCTCTTTTAAGGCGTGGATCACTGTATCCTTTAGTCCAGAACGAACGATATGACCCCCGCCATAATGTAAGAGCACCTTTTTCCCCCATTGAGCCGTCTCCACTCCTACTTGTTTTTCGGTATTCTTACCAAAAATGATTTTCGTCGAATTGGAAAATACAAAGTTCTGCAAGGCTTTAGCCCCCCTTTTTCCTTTACTATCCCTAAATAATTCCTTCCATGTTCTGCATATTCCTTTATATCTTATTTGTTCTATCTCTCACAAACCAAGAGACCTAGCTTAAGCCAGGTCTCTCGGTATTGCTGTTGAATCACGAACTACAAGTTCAGTTTTTACAACCTGCTTCACAGGTTGACTGCTCTTCATCTTATCTTGTATTTGGGAAATGAGCTGCTCTGAGGCAAGACGACCCATCACCGTGATAGGCTGTCGAATCGTAGTAAGCCTGGGCTGGCATTCTTGAGACATGGGAATATCATCGAAACCGATGACAGATAAGTCTTCTGGTATGGAGTAACCGAGTTGTTTGGCTTCCTTAAGCACAGCGTGTGCCATCAAATCACTGGCACAAACAATGGCTGTTACAGGGTTGTTCTGATCTTTGAGTAATTGTCGCGCCCCCAAGACACCAGATGCCTGAGTAAAATCTCCCATGAACACTCCTACTGCC
Organism: Bacillota bacterium; assembly: GCA_012518735.1. Taxonomy (GTDB): domain Bacteria; phylum Bacillota; class Limnochordia; order Darwinibacteriales; family Darwinibacteriaceae; genus JAAYRO01. The sequence goes on along the minus strand of JAAYRO010000098.1, from coordinate 15,423 downwards.
TCCAACTTCGCATCTTCCAGGGCCTTTTGAAAACCTCGATAACGCTGCACCGCACTGTCGTAACGCATATCTCCCGTAATATACCCAATCCGCGTATGCCCCAACTCAATGATGTGGCGAGTGGCCATGTACGAACCCTCTTCATTATCTACGTCAATCGAAGATACATCGGGCATGAGATTTGGTCCAATTACAGTAAATGGTATTCCACCCTTCTTCAGTTCAGCAATTTCCCTGCCCTCACGGGGAGTGGAAACTATGATGATCCCATCGACCCGCCGCTGGGAAACAAGAGCTGATATGACGCTGGTAAAATCGGAAGTCTCTGTAAGAAGAGACAATAGTAAAAAATAGCCGTGCCTCGTAACAACAGTCCCTACGCCCTTTAAGAGTTCAGAGAAAAACGGATCCGAAAAGACATACTCAGCAGTATGTGGAATCACTAATCCTATGTTCATAGTCTGATCCTTCACTAAACCACGGGCCAAAGCATTCGGTTGGTATCCTAATTCTCGTACTGCTTCTAAGACTCTTCGTTTGGTCTCTTCTGATACACGATTGGAATGATTGAGAACATAGCTTACAGTAGCAGTAGAAACCCCAGCCCGGGCAGCCACATCACTTATGGTGACCCTCAAAGCACTCACTCCTATACAGTCTATACTAAAGAATTCTCCTTAGTAAATTCAACTAATTCCTGTACATACCCGAAGGCCACTGCTGTCACTGTATCAGCTCCACCATAGTACATGGCCAGTCGCCCCGTTGCACTATCTACAAGAGCTGCACACGGGAATGTTACATTTGGAACATCACCTACACACTCATAGTAGGTTTGTGGTGATAAGATATACGGTCTAGTACGAGCAATTACCTTCCATGGTTGATCTAAATCTAACAGTGCAGCTCCTACATGGTACACAAATCCGTTACAGGAGGTTAGAACACCGTGATAGATCATGAGCCAACCCTCGGATGTTTCAATAGGAATCGGACCTGCCCCAATCTTTGTCGACTGCCATCCGCCGGTTGTAGACATAACGTGCCGATGCTTACCCCAATAGGTCATGTCAGGACTTTCACTGTAGAAAATGTCACCAAAAGGAGTGTGACCATTATCGCTTGGACGGCTCAGCATAGCATAGTTGCCGTTAATCTTACGGGGAAACATGACACCATTGCGGTTAAACGGCAGGAACGCATTTTCCAATTGATAGAACTTCTCAAAATCATAGGTGTAAGCGACCCCGATCGTTGGTCCATGATAGCCATTACACCACGTCACGTAATAGCGATCTTCAATCCAACAAACACGAGGATCATAGCCATAAACGAAATTACCTATTTCTGGATCGTCACAGATAAATTCAATAGGTTCATGTTCGATTTCCCAGTTTAGCCCATCCACACTGCGTCCAGCATGGATACGCATTTCTCTTGCCTTATTATCTACACGAAATACGCCTCGAAACTCATCTTCGTAAGGCACAACAGCACTGTTAAAAATACTATTGGAGCAGGGAATTAAGTCCCGGGGAATCACCGGATTTTGATCATATCTCCACAGTACGTCTGTACATCCCTCAGGCCTATCCTGCCACGGAATATTCGGCAGCTCAGGACCGACAATCTTCAGCTTAGAACTCATAAAAATGTCTCCTTTCATTTTCTACTGTATGAACTACGGCCTCAGTGGTTAATCGTTTAATTGGCCATAATGAAAAAAGATCCATCATTAAATTTGATGAAGTCTCTTCAAAAATTATATTCTTCACCACAGTCAACTATCCTTCTATGTTTAGTATGATAAATTTCGCACAGGATTGTAAACTTTAGGGAGGAAATCGAGTCATTATGGAGAAAGGACTATTTGAAGAAGAATTCGTTTATATTGCTGGATTGTTGTTTCTTTAAGTTAAACGATTAAAACCCCTTGCCTATTCGATTCTAGCATCCCAAGTCCCAGTGGGGATTTGTTAACATAGATAAATATCTAAAGAGAGGTGTTGTTATTGTGAAGACCCGAGTATCTGTATTGTTGATTGTTGCGTTAATCGTCTCGTCTTCCGCATTCGCCCTCGCCGCAGAGCGCAATGAAACATTAATCGTGGGAGGAGGTCCTTGGAGCCCGGCTACAAGCTGGAATCCACTCTATCCCAGCCGTACTTCAGCAACAATCGGTCTAGTCTACGAAACTTTGTTTGCCTACAATCCGTTAACAAACGAACACAAACCTTGGTTGGCTGACAGCGGTGAATGGATCTCTGACACTGTTTATGAAGTCAACCTTCGGAATGGAATTCACTGGTCCGATGGTGAACCGCTCACAGCTGTAGATGTAGTTTTCACATACGAAATAGCAAGAGACAATGAACTTCCATATACACCAATCTGGAGAACGTTAGAGGAAGTCAAAGCTCTCTCACTCACAAAAGTTCAATTTGTGTTTAACAACCCAAGCTATCAAGAATGGCAAATTGAACTGTATTCCCGCCCAATTATTCCTAAGCACATCTGGAAAGATATTCCTTCAGATCAATTGATGATCATTGCCAATGAGAACCCTGTTGGCAGCGGTCCATACAAATCTGGTGTCGGTGGCGCAGATCGAATTGTTTGGGACCGAGATGATAATTGGTGGGGTAATGAAGTATTTGGTCAGCCAAAGCCAAAGCAGATTGTTGAAATGATCATCTACGAGAACAACGTTGCTCTAGGTATGCTCATGCAGCGCACTCTGGACCTCAGCAACTACTTCATTCCAGGCGTTCCAAGCATCAAAGATGCGTTTGGACTAACCACATGGTATGACGAAGCTCCTTTCATGCTGCAGGCTAATACCGCTGTTCTCTATTTAAATACTCAACGAGCTCCCCTGGACGATGCAGAGTTTAGACGAGCCTTAGCCTTTGCTGTTAACCCAGAAGTTATCGTCGAGCGGGTATTCGAGTACATGGTTCCAACAGCCGACCCAACTGGCTTATTCGGCGGCTGGACGGACTACCGTGATGCTGAAGTGGTAGAAGAATACGGTTTCTACTATGACCCAGAAGTTGCAAAACAGATGCTTGATGAAGCAGGTTACGTCGATGCAGACGGAGACGGCTGGAGAGATCTTCCTGACGGTTCTGCAATGAGCTTCGAGATCATCGTCCCGGCCGGCTGGACCGACTGGATGGAGTCTATCCGCATTATCTCTGAACACTTCAGAGCAATTGGAATTAATGCGACTCCAGCATTCCCAGACCAATCCGTATATGAAAACCGAATGTTCACTGGTAACTTTGATATGCTCATCAACAACTATGGTTCTGGTGTTTCAGGTTCCCCATTCTCCTACTGGAACTGGATCGCAAACCATAATATCCATCGGGACCAGGTAACTGAGGGTAACTTCGGACGCTACGACAACCAAGAGTTATTTGATCTTATCTTCGAATTCAACCAAATCCTACCAATGACAGAAGAATCCTTGGCTGTAGCATCAGAGATTCAGAAGATCTTGCTTCAAGAAATGCCTGCTATTCCTTTCTGGCTGAACGGAATGTGGGCTCAAACAACATCGAAGTACTGGACTAACTGGCCAACAGAAAATAACCCAGTTGGATATCCTTCCACATGGGGCGGCTACTGGCAGTTTGGTACTATTGAAATGTTGATTAACTTGGAGCCTGTTCAGTAAGGCATCTATGTGCTTTAATGACACCCCGATAGATCTCCGGATCTATCGGGGCACTTTCTAAAGGTTCAATTATGCAAAAGGAAAGAGGTCACTATGGGACGTTATCTAAGTAAGAAACTAGCGATTTACCTTGTCACTTTTTTCTTTGCCGTTACACTAAACTGGCTGATCCCCCGCTTTGTTCCGGGCGACCCAATTACTTCACTCCTCGCTAGATTCGCTTCACTCGAGGGCGGTAAAGAAATTCTGCAAAGCTACTTCGTCCAAACATTTGGTCTAGATAAACCACTGTATGCCCAATATATTGGATTTTGGCGTTCTCTTTTTCGCGGAGATCTGGGTATCAGCATTACCCGTTATCCAGCTCCAGTGATGGACATTATTAAGGACGCTGTCATTTATGACTACATTATTCTCCTACCTTCTATCGTATTGAGCTGGATTATTGGTAACAAATTAGGTGCCGTATCTGGTGTTAATAAAAAGGTAGATAATTTTATGATGCCTGTCTTTTATTTTCTAACTTCTTCGCCTTACTTTTGGTTCGCTCTCGTAGTATCGTATGTTTTCGGTATTGTACTGGGCATCTTTCCTACCAGTCATGCGTACAGCGCAACAATGCGGCCCGGCTGGAATTGGGCATTTATAGCTGATTTCTTTATGCATTGGTTCATGCCATTCTTAACTATGTTTCTTGTACAGTTAGGTGGATGGGCAATTGGAATGCGCAACATGATTATTTATGAGACTAACACAAACTACTCCAAATATATGGAATCCCTCGGAGCGTCCGACAAGCTGATTCGAAACTATGGTTTTCGAAACGGAATCCTCCCCCAAGTAACAGGGTTAGCAATCAGCCTCGGGACTATTATATCGGGGTCCGTTCTTACACAGGTCGTATTCTCATATCCAGGTCTCGGCTACACAATGGTGCAGGCTATTAAAGAAAGCGACTACTTCCTCATTCAAGGATGCTTCTTGTTCTTGATATTAATGGTGCTGCTGGCAAATTTCGTAGTGGATATCGTATACATGATAATTGACCCTCGTGTACGACACTCTTATTCAGGGGAGGTTTGATGATGAAGACAAAGTCATTCTGGAAAAAACATGAGAATCTATATTTCGCAGTCTCCAATAAAAAGGTTCTCCTAGGTGTCTTTATGTTTGTAGCCATCATATTACTTAGCCTCGTAGGTCCCTACCTCACTCCCTATGACTATGAGGAGTTTGCTGGCGCCGGATATCTCCCGCCTTCGAAGGACCATTGGTTTGGTACGACCCTAATGGGGCGCGATGTGTTCACAAGGGTTGTATACGGACTCCGTTCAACGCTTTTAGTGGGCTTCTTGGCAGGAACAATCGCCTCAGCAATTGGACTAGTAGTCGGCTTTGTATCTGGATACTACAGTGGAAAAGCTGCAGATGAAGGACTAATGATGCTGACTAACGTTTTTATGGTTATCCCGTCACTAGCCATTTTAATTATTTTATCCGCATATCTTCCATACCGTGGTATTGTCACTCAAAGCTTGATAGTGGCTGCAACAGCTTGGCCGTGGACCGCAAGAGCCGTCCGCTCCCAAACACTATCACTGAAAAATCAAGAGTTCGTCAACCTATCGCGTATCTCTGGCTTAAGCACATTTAAGATTTTGAGGGACGATATTGCAGCTAATATGTTTTCTTATGTTTTCATGGTGTATATTTTGCAGTTCAACGGAACCATTCTCGCCTCCGTGGGCTTGGAATTCTTAGGTCTTGGTCCTACTCGTGGCGTATCTTTAGGCTTAGTAATGCAGAATGCCGTGAACTGGAACGCCCTCCATTTAGGTATGTGGTGGTGGGGTCTTATTCCAGGCCTAATCTTGACGTTACTCATCGTCTCACTATATTTTATTAATACGGGGTTGGACGAAGTATTCAATCCACGCTTGAGGGAGATGTGATCATGTCATCTGAAGTCATTTTAGATATAAGAGAATTGCGTGCCTACTATCGAATCTTGAAGGGTGATGTAAAAGCCTTAGACGGAGTGACTTTCCAAGTAAGAAGGGGTGAAATCCTTGGTATAGCTGGCGAATCAGGCTGTGGGAAATCTACCTTAGCCCACACGCTTATGCTCCGCAAACCTCCTCTCACCCACATTTCTGGGGAAGCCATCTTTTTGGGGAAAGACATTATGCAGATGCCTAACAGCGAATTCCGAAAGATGCGGTTTAGAGACATTTCCATCATCCCACAGTACGCCTTAGACGCACTCAGTCCCACAAAGCGTATTGGTACATTTATTCGAGATATTGTCAACGAACATGATATTACAGCAGATGAAGAGTTTATGGACAAGGTAAAAGAGCGATTTGCCATGGTAAACCTTGACAGTTCCGTCCTTCATAGATTCCCTATTGAGTTATCGGGAGGTATGAAACAGCGAGCTATCATGATTATTTCGACCCTCATGAATCCAGCTCTAGTTCTGGCCGATGAGATCACCTCAGCCTTAGATGTGAGCTCCCAACGCTTTGCTGCTAGTATGCTGATGGAACTGCGGGACAAAGGTATTATTGGTTCAGCAATCTTTATTACCCACGACCTATCCATTTTGTATCAGATTGCAGACCGAATCATGATTATGTATGCAGGTCATCTTGTAGAAATCGGTCCTGTGGATGAAATAATCCACAACCCTCGTCATCCCTACACACAGGCCTTAATTGCTTCCTTGCCGAAAGTGGGCGTCCAGATCAAACATGAACGCCTAGAAGGTATTAAGGGTACTCCACCTGAGTTATTAGACATTGGACCAGGATGTCGATTTAGATTCAGATGTCCTTACAGAACTAATAAATGTGAGAAAACGCCAGAAATAGAAGACATCAATCCCTTACACTCTATTGCTTGCTGGCATTTTGAAGAACTAGGGGGTGAGAGTGTTGGGTGAGAAAACGAAACCAACCTTAGAAGTACAAAATCTGACTAAAATTTTTTCAAGCGGTGTCTTTATTCGAGACAAAGTTACGGCTGTCAATGATGTTTCTTTTAATATGTATCCAGGGACAGTGTTGTCTCTCATCGGCGAAAGCGGCAGCGGTAAAACAACAATTGGACGAATGATACTGAAACTGCTCAAACCAACGAGCGGGCATATATACTACCTTGGAAAAGACACGTCCTTAATCAAAACCAAAGCGGAGCTTCGGGAATACTACCGGCATGTACAAGGAATTTTCCAAGACCCGTTTTCATCGTTTAACCCCTTGTTCAGAGTGGATCGTGTCTTTGATATGATATTTGATGTATTCCTTCCTGAAGTGAAGAATCGAGAGGAAAGAATTAATGAAGTACTGCATAGTGTTAATCTAAATCCCGAGAGAATTATGCATCAATTCCCTCACCAGCTGAGTGGAGGTCAACTCCAACGTCTCTTAATCGCTCGTGCTTTACTTCTAGATGTGAAAATCTTAGTAGCTGATGAACTCATCAGTATGCTTGATGCATCAACAAGAATGGGTGTTCTAAATCTCCTAGTGGATCTTTGTAAGGAAAAAGGGATGTCAGTTCTATTCATTACCCATGACCTTGCTCTAGGCTACTACATTAGTGACTATACTATGATTATGCACAGAGGGAGGCTTGTGGAGAAAGGAGCTACAGAGAAAGTCTACAAAAACCCTGTCCATCCTTACACCCAAATGCTTTTTAACTCGGTTCCTGACATTGGTCATCGCTGGGATAAGAATGAGAAATTCGTTCCAGAAAAAGTAAACGATGATATACAACGGTTCTACCAGGATAACCGCGGTCAAGGTTTTCAGTATCTCGAACCTGACCACGGTGTGCTGCTGAGTGTTGAATAAGATACTGTACTGCGAACTAGAACTGCAAGGAGGGCATTCGTTGAAAAACGTCAAGCTGCGCACTAAACTCATTGTCTTCTTCCTAATCGTCGGGCTGTTACCTGCATGTCTTGTTAGTGTGGTTCTGCTGAACCAGATTATTGACAAGGAAGAGAATGCAGTTTTTCAAGTCAGTGAGCAATTTGCTGAAGACATCGCGCAAGAGCTTGCTTCCCTTACGAAGCAAGCCGAATCAACCATTAACGTCTTTGTTACAGATGAACGAAACGGTATGTTCTGGACAGTACCTCTGCTTCAAACCATGGAACCAGATTCCCTGTCCTGGAACAACACTATTACGTCAATGAAAGAAGGCATAGCTCGCACCAAAGACCGAGTAGACTATATGTTTGCAGATGTCTTTGTGGCCATTGATGGTGATGTCATCTACACAGAACAGGGCACTCTCCAAGCAGATGAAACCTATGATTTTATTCAAAAAGCCTTTGAAGCGACAACCACTTCGTGGAGTCCATGGGTGTATTCTGCACCACTTGACCAACACTTAATCTTTGTCATGCAGCCCATCTTAAGTCTCACTAACCCTGATGAAGTAAGTGGACTGTTAGGAATGGGAATTCCTGAAGAACGCATTAACCAAGTCTTACATGGAGACGAAGGAGAGCAGCTTACCGACACATTCTTAGTTGACTCTACAGGACGTCTCCAAAGCTGCACCTTACGAGGAACTTTTCAGGAAAGAGCTATTCTAGATGGAATTATAGATACTAGAGCAGTGGAGCTGACAGCTGCCGCTCTCCAAGACGGAAACCTCGATCAAGTCTTTTCCGAACAGTACACAAGCTACCATGGAGACAAAGTACTGGGCAGTGTGAAAATCGTTCCATTCGGGGATCAATATTGGGGGCTAGTAGTGGAGACCGATTCGAAACAGGCCTTTGCAGGTGTTCGCCAGGCCCAGATCCTAGCTGTCATTACGATTGCAGCCACAACCTTAATTGTCTTAACGTTGAGTATTTACATAGCTAGTGCCGTAGTAAAACCCATTGCTGAACTCGCCCAAGTAACACAAAAAATTGCTGCTGGTGATTTGACAACAGAAACAGCAATAGACCGCGGTGACGAAATGGGAGTATTAGCCTCAGCTTTCAACTCCATGCGTGAAAGCCTGCGAGAAATGATTAGATCCATTGAACAAGTGATTTCTGCCTCTTCCACAGCAAGTGAAGAGCTATCTGCAACAAGTGAAGAGAACTCTGCATCCTTACTCCAAGTGGTCCATTCCATTTCTGAACTAACGGAAAACACACGATTAGTAAGTGAGAGAGCTCAAGAAATGGCATCTAATACAGAACGAATCAAAGAGTTGGCAGATCAAGGGCAGAAACAAATGGAAAATACAGAAGAAGCTATGGTGACAGTGGTAGCGAGTTCAAAGGAATCCCAAGCGGTGATGGGCAATCTTAAAGAAGCTGCCCACCAAATCAATGAAGTGGTCAACCTCATTTCCGAAGTAGCAGACCAAACCAATTTACTTGCTCTCAATGCTGCCATTGAGGCCGCTCGAGCCGGCGAAGGTGGTCGCGGGTTCGCCGTAGTCGCGGACGAGGTACGGAAACTTGCCGAGCAGACTCAGCAGTCCATCGGTTCTATCATGCAGAATGTAGAAAAGCTTAGTGAAGGAACCATGACCGCAGCAGCAGCTATTGAGCGAAATAACGAGGAAATCTCCCAAAGTAGAGATATTCTAGAGGCAACTCGCCATGACTTTGAAAACATTGCGGCCCAAATCAATCAAACAGTAAACATGATTAATGAAATTGCTTCGGCCAGTCAAAATCTAGAAGCAGGTATGGAGCAGATCTTGTCCTCTGCTCAAGCTCAATCTGCCTCTACCCAGCAGATCGCTGCTAACGCCGAATCGGTCGCCAAGATGTCAGAGCAAATGGCAGTCCTCATTTCGCGCTTCAAGGTCTAACACCCTTTGATCAATGAGGAAACTCGCTCATATGAGCTTCTAAAGCGTCGATGGATAGATGTAGTTCTCGAATCATTAGAGCTAAAGAAATTAGGAGTAGAATTAGGCTTATTCCAAATGTGAAGTTAGCAAACACTCTACTACCAGCGAAAATTAGAAACATACACGCAACACAGAAAAAGAAGCTCAGTGCTCCAAAAATCTGCATGTTCTTGATTACAGAAATTCTAACTCGTAAGTTCAAGAGCTGGGTGGCAATAATGTCATCTGGCTCTTTTTCATATTCTCCGTACAATTCCCGCAAAAGACCTGCTAAGACAATAAATCGATTGGTGTAAGCCAACATGAGCAGGGAAATAGCCGGAAACAACAGAGCGGGTGTTGTGAGACCTAGTTCCATTACCCATCCTCCTTTTATAAAGTATCTTTATAAGTAATTATTCGCAGCCCATTCATAATTTCCTGCTGAAATAAAAATAGGCAGGAGATCATTTCTCACTGCCCTGCATCGACCTACTGTGTTTCTGGTTTGGGATACTCCACGCCGAAAGTTTGTACCGTCATCTTGACAATAATCTGGTCCTCCCGGGGACGATCCTTAAAATCTCGAGGAACACTAACGATTTTGTCCACAACCTCCATACCGCTTATTACTTTACCAAACGAAGCATAGGCACCATCAAGATGGGGTGCATCTGCGACCATAATGAAGAATTGAGAACCGGCTGAATCAGGTAATGGAGTGCGGGCCATTGAGATCACACCCCGCTCGTGCTTCAGCTCATTAGGATAGCCGTTTTGGGAGAACTCTCCCTTAATTTCATAGCCTGGACCTCCAGTTCCTGTCCCCGTTGGATCCCCGCCTTGAATCATAAAACCAGGAATAACCCGATGAAAAATCACACCATCATAAAAGCCCGCCTGTACTAATGAAATAAAACTATTCACAGTATTAGGCGCAATCTGTGGAAATAATTCAACTTCAATGATGCCCAAATCTCCCATGTCCATGGTTACAACAGGATTAGCCTGCACCTCTGCAGCCACAGCGGTCCAAGGAAAAACTGCCCCCAGCAAAACAACAAATACCACCACAATTCCTATGAACAAAGTCTCCCGTCCTTTCTATAAATTAACTTTTTTATTATACCACACTCCATTGACTTTTTGTGGCGTTATATGGGTAAAGATTACTACGGCCTCTCCTACCAACCGCAGCCTTTTGTCGCTGATGAAGTGCTGTAAGTGAAAGCTGTGGAGAATATCTCCGCAGTTTTTGTTAATAATGGAAGGAAAACGATCGTCCAAGTAGAATTCGGCTAGAACAAAGGGGTGAGTAACACATATGATGTGGAAAGAAAAGTACAAAGTTGGTGCTGAATTAATTGATACACAGCACAAGGAGCTCTTTGCCCGGGTCTCCAAGTTCATCCAAGCTGTTCAAGCACCTGGTACCTGGGAATCAAAACTCGAACAAGTCAAAGAGACTATGGAGTTTATGCAGCATTACGTAGTTGTTCACTTCCATGATGAAGAGGTGTTTCAAGAGGAAATAGGCTATCCTGGGTTAGAGAAACATCGTGAGATTCACAGCCGATTCAAGAAAGGCGTCTTCGACTATGCTAGGCGGGCGGAAGAAGAAGGGTACAGCGAAGATTTGGTGCAAGAGTTTGGGGGTCGACTCATGGCATGGCTCATCAATCATGTGGCGGCTGAAGACCAAAAAATCGGTGCTTTTCTGCGGAGCCAAGGAGGTAACAAATGAAGGTCGAATATATTAATCCATTCTTTCAAGCCACCCGCGATGTCTTCAAAATGATGCTCGATTTAGATACTACCCGGGGTGAGCTTGGGGTCGTTGAGGAATTGGTACCAGTACAGGAAGCAAATGTAGTCATTGGTGTTACAGGGGATCTCAGTGGTTCTCTTCTCTACAGTTTCCCAAAAGATATGACACTAACGATGGTAAAGATCATGTCAGGGATGGAAATGACCCAACTAGATTCCTTCGTCACATCAGCCTTAGGGGAAGTGGCCAATATTATCAGCGGAAATGCCCTAACACTGTTAAGCCAAAACGACTACCAGTGCGATATTGTCCCACCTCAAATTATTGTGGGAACAGGTAATGCTTTATCCATGGCCACTGAAAAGGCCCTAGTCTTACCGCTCGAAACGTCCATCGGTCAATTTGAAATCAACATATCCCTGCGGGAAAAGTAACATAAACCCAGCCCAAAAACATGGGCTGGGTTTTTCTCTAGAACGAACCACTGCCTATTGTTACCTTAGCAAAAACAGTGGTTGTGGGTCCGAGCAGACCAAACTCTGTTCCCTCTTCTCCGTAACTGCGAGTCACCCCTACAGAAGGCTTAATGGAGCTTAAGGCTGGTAAAGACAAGGACGCGGTCAACTGTCCTGAACCGTCTGAAAGATTAGCGAGCCACAAGGCTGAAGTTGAAAGCTTCGAGTTGAACATGTCACTCCACCCGACCATAGCCCCTACATAATGACGACCTGTGAACGAGAAATCAGAAAGAGAAAGCTGTTTCTGACCAAAGAAATAGCCTAAAGCCATTTCGTTCAGCCTGAAATCCTTCAGCATTTCCTGATCCGTGTATCCTTCCCCGTTGTAGAAATACTGCAGGGCTCCTGAAAAGTTAAACCGACCATCTGGGTCTGTATAACTGCGGCGTCCCCCTACTGTCACCTGGAAAATCGTATCATCCCGTTCCACCAATTTATAGCCAAAAGGATTTTCCTGACTAGGAACGGTCTCTTCCACAAACGACTTGTCCGAGCCAAAACTAACAACCCCTTCTCCAAAGACACTGAAGCTGCCAACAGTGGAAGAGATGGTTGCCATGACACGAGGGACCTTATCTGTTTGATAAAAACCACCAAGACCAATTTCAGATTTTCCCATAACATATTCTAGTTTGGGAGCAACTGCTAGATCTGAAAACTTCTCTACCCCATCAAAAAGTAAGTAAAGGTAATAGTTATTGCTGGCAATGGGATAATGAGCTTTCAAGGCCACAGGACCTTCTCGATCAGCGTCTGGATCTGTAGGATCGATACGTCCCACATTAATCACATCGGCTGGGCTGAAGAAGTAACCTACACCCCAATTCACGTTCTGCTTACCAGCTCTAAAGTATACTTGATTATTATGATGAAAATCGGAGAACAGCTCAGTTAAGCGCAGCGAAACCTGCTTCTGATCCTTGTCCTGTTCTTCCTGTTGATCTTCAGAGAAGTTTGTGTTGTAGTTTAAGCTGGTCTTAGCAAAAACCCGAAAATCAGGATTAGGACGAGCATCGAGAAAGATCTGACCTCCCAAATTGGCCGAAAAAGCGTCACTCGGATCCAGACTCTCCATATATGTCCTGGAACCGTTTACGTTAAAATGATATTGACCTCCAACTTCAATTCCTTCGTTAACAAGCAAAGCATCCTCCACAGCAGTTGTGGATGTAGATTCCTCAATTTCCATAAATAAGTCATCACCAAACAGGCTCTCAAAGTCAAAGTCTTCTGCAAAGACTGCTGAGGAGAGTAACAATACAGCTGTTAAAGATAAAGCGAAAATCCGCTTCATTCTGCACCTCCTACCGACTAACTCGTTCAACATACGCCTTAGTAAAAACATGATCAGGTAATTTGTTAGTGGAAATCTCTGAAATAGTAATCTGGGTTTTCTTACCCTTTACCAGCTCATCAATGAAAATCATCTGGGTGGGAATAACACCCGAGCCAACCTTAGCATAATTGGGAAACAGAGCTGAACGCATTAGACGTTTCGTCAAACTGTATTCCTCAGCCCGCAGTACTAAGTTTGTGCCCTTCGTCACCCACAATTTCACATACGGATACGGTACAGTATCATCAACCGCTTCTAGATCAATAATGTACACTTCGAATTTGCCAAGGGTTCCGTCAGAATAATCAACGATCTTGTACGAAGAAGAATAACTCCATTGACTGAAGTCTGCATTACGAGCATCGGAGCCTTGGAAACTCTCTTTCATAGAAGTGTGGGCAAACTTCCTGCTGGAAGGATCATAAAACCAAAGGTTATCACCTTCCAAGAGATATCCCTGCCCCTTTTGAACACTCGGTTCTTGGATTAGGAGAAGAAACCGTTCTCCATCATCCCGCCGAAACTGCCGAACAACCATCTTCTCCAGACCCTTTTCTGGGTCCTCTGTAATAACCGTCAAGACTGATGCTAAATCTGTATCGTCAAAGCGCGATTGCTCATCAATGCGATGGAGAACCTCTCTAATATGACTAAAATCGTCAGCCAAAACAATGGTGCTGAACCCCAAAACAAGTAATAAACCAACAGCGAAATAACGCAACTGTTTCACCAAATAACCCCTTTCTTACGCGTGGGAACTTAGTGCCTTGATAGGTGAAAGTTTGGCCGCTGCTCTGGCTGGCCAATAAGCTGCAATCAAACTCATCACCAACACAATCACTAGGTTAAGCACCACGCTTCCCAATGATATGGAAAACGTAATATGCCCTTGATTAAGGAAGAACTGCATAGCAGGCAGTGTCGTAAACTCTATCTTACCTAATACGAAAGCCACAATCGCTGTAACTCCTACCCCTGCCACACCCCCTGCTAAACTCAGCAGTAGGGCTTCCATTAGAAATATATATTTCACTGTCTCCTGCTGCATACCAAAAGCGCGCATAGTACCGATTTCCTTCGTCCGCTCAACGAGAATCATCCGGAACGTATTGGTAATCCCCACTGCCGTAATGACTAGCAGAATAACGAAAATAATAAGTCCAACCTTGTTCAGAACATAGACCATGGCTTCTACTGGTTCCATAATCTGATTCAGTGTCGTAACTCGATAACGAGTACCTTCCCATGGAGTAATGTCTTCTGTCCGCACATTGCTAAGGAATGTTTCCATGGCTTCGTCTTCACTGATCTCTTGGAACTTTGACTGATCACGTTCAGCCGGCACCCCTAGAGCAGTACGGAATGTCGCACCTAGTTTATCGATTTCATCCATATCTGTTAGGAACATATTTAAAGATTGGTATTCGTCCTCGCCTAGTCCTATAAGACTATTGAGATAGTCACGATTCGCATATGCGGCGGACAATCCAAACCGTTCCTGATCCTCAATAAATGCCTCAACCATAAACTCGCCTACGTTCTGCTGTCCAGTCAGGGTCTCGAGACGAACTAGAATAGTTTCACCAGGCTGTACTCCCAACCGGTCTCCTATAGGTCCCGGTAGAATAAGGGAATTATGTCTAGAAACGTTAGCTAGTGAACCGTCGGTTACGACTAAACTCTCTAATAGTTTTTCTTCTTCTTCAAAATCGACGCCGTACACCAGATGCATAGTCTGCTTTGAACCAAAGATGAGAGTAGGCAGGGCTTGGCTCCGCTTTGTAACCGATTCAATAACAGCGCCATTTTCTTCTAAGAGAGCAGTCAGCTGATCTTCATTACGAATCCTCTGGATCACACTGCCATGATCTGTATATTCGCGCCCAGAGACAAATATGTGACCCCCAAGGGCATGGGAAAAGTTTACCCGAATATTCTCTACTACTCCCCCGGTAAGAGCGTTAATCATTGTGATGACAAACATTCCGAACGCGATGGCACCTGCCAACAAGAAACTTCGCTTTTTTTGTCGAAGAATATTGCGGGATGCCACCTTTAATATCATAGACATGGGTTCACCTCACGAACTTTCCATAGCTTTCAATGGAGATGTTTTCATTACAATAGATGCTGGATAGAGGCTGGAAATCACACCTACTAAAGCCACAACAACCAATGACATCACCACGGAAGATAAAGACAGTTGGGGACGGAGCACTGGACCCCCAAAGATAATTTCAAAGAACATATTAGATGCTTC
>JAAYRO010000097.1 GCA_012518735.1 Bacillota bacterium | reverse complement strand
CTTTCTTATTTCACTTTCTTATTTCAATTGATTTTCCAGCCATTCAGCAGTCAAATCAAATACGAGCGGATTTACCTGCAGTGGCTGTTTAGGATCATACTGAGGGTTATCATAGGGGAAAAACACAAACTCATGTGTTGTATTATCTAGATAATGAACCACCACTTCATCATTACCTGACTCACGAAGTCTATCTGCTAAAGCCTGAGCATGATACGGCATAACCTTTAGATCATGGGTGCCGTGAAGAATTAGAACCGGTCCTTTCACCTGGCTGATATTCTCCAAAGGATCAAGAACCATGTGTTCTCGAATCCAATCGAGATTCATAGGCACCACACTCTCACTCTTACCAGCCCGGGCATCTTGAAGTACCTGATTAATCAAGGGTACATAAGACTTAACCATTTCCCGTTCTGCCTCAGACAACCAAGGACTTGCTGCTTGGTATTCTAACTGCTCTACCATAATCTCGTCTAAAGGCGTTGAAGGACCTCCCAGCAAAATCATACCTGCCAACTCATCTGCTAAGACAGGGGCAATGTAGGCTCCTTCGCTGTGACCAAGCATGAAAATTCGATCTGCATCAATTTGGGAATGCTGTTTTAAAAAGTTGATCAAGGCTTCCACATCAGACACTAGATCAGAAAAGGCTGCCTCATCATAGTCTCCAGTACTGGCCCCTACACCCCGTTCATCGTAGCGGAGAACCGCTATACCGTGCTGTGTAAACCGTTCAGCCATTGTTTGAAACATATAGGTCATCAGAACTGGTGGTGTATTTCCATTTCGATCCTGTGGTCCAGATCCTGAGTTGAGGAGAATCACTGGATAGGGTCCTGTAGATGTGGACGGCAGGGATAGAGTTCCAGCTAGTGTCACATCTCCATTAGGAACCTGAAATTCCTCATCATTCTGTAGTGATGAGGAACCATTCTCTTGTGCCCCGATCTTAGTAAGTCCTACAAACTCTTTTCGCACCGCTTTTACAAGCTGAGCCGGTATCTCTAGCGCTGCCATGGTCCCGTCCATACGGCTTAAGATTTGAACGTAAATCGTCCCATCAAGAACAGCAGAGTATTCCTTTAAGGAAACGGGAACCCCATCGATCTCGTACTCCACAATCCCGTCATAAGATACACGTCCCTGTAAGATGGGTGACTGATTCATAAGGAACAGAATAGGCGTAATCATGTCGAACTCTACTTGTCCGTCATTAGCATCTGCTAGATGAATCAGTTCTTGATATTGAGCAAAAACATTATTATCCAACAAAGCATAGGAGCCGCTCAGGGAAAAGGACTGCTCAAGTGGACCTACTGCAATCTGAAAACTATTCGGAGCAAGTGTCCCTTCTAACTTGACGCCCATACTCTCGTACTTGTACCCGTTCCAATCACCTAAGGTTCCTGTCAGCAGAGTGGAAATCTCCAATCTCTGCTCTCCAACGGAAAAAACACCGGTTGTACTCAAACCTTCTTCTGTAAAAGCAAACTCTTCTACACCTATTTCTTCCTCTCCAAGAAAAACAACAAATGTGCCAGCATCATAGCCCGCTGCCCCTGCTAAGCTCGTAGAAGCCATGAAGACTATGAGTAATATGGCAAAAATCGATTGATTTCGACTCACGCGCTCTCATCCTTTCCGCCAGTCACCAATTCCAACACCCAATTTAATTCCTCTATAGCTTTTTCGAGAGCTTCCCTCCGCGCCACATCTGAATCGATAAAGGTACGCAGTTGGACTTGCTCTGACTTTAGTTCGTTAATCCGAGTCTGAATTTCAACAGCTATTCTAGTATTTACCATATTTATCACCTATTATGCTTTCCGATTTTTATAGTACTATAGACCCATTCTAGCACACAAACAACTTAGAAAAAACCCCATATTTCCACATCTATAAAGAAAGGATTTGTGAAAGATGCCCCGAAGTAATAGTCAACATAGAAACGGAGGTTTATGAAAGTGCCCCTGAAAATCATTACGGATAGTGCCTGTGATCTGCCACAGACAACAGCAGAAGACTTTAATGTAGATATCTTACCATTCCTAGTTCATATTGATGGTCAAGAGTTCATCGATGGACAAACCATTCAACCAGAAGATGTGTATCAGGCCATTCGAGAAGGAAAACAACCAACAACCAGCCAAGTTCCGGCAAGCGTTTTTTGGGATACATTCACAAAGTACGCTTCCCAAGGGGTGAACTGCATCTACGTGGCTTTTTCCTCGAAATTGTCTGGAACGTGCAACACAGCCCGCCTTGTTGCCCAAGACGTAAAGAAGCGTTTCCCCGATTTTAAGATGGCTGTTTGTGACACTCTCAGTGGATCGTTGGCACAGGGGTTGATTGTGCTAGAAGCGGCTAAAATGGCACTTGATGGTGCATCGTACGAAGATATCCTAAAGCGAATAGGGCTTCGTTCATCTAATAATGTAGAACATATTTTCTCTGTAGATGATCTCAACTATCTATATCGGGGTGGACGGGTAAGTTATGCCAGTGCTTTTGTAGGCGGAATTTTGAATGTGAAACCCATCTTACACGTGGTAGATGGAGAGATGATCCCCATTCAAAAAGTACGGGGCAAAAATGGAGCCATCAAACGCATCGTTGAGCTGATTAAGGAACGTTCGCTTGGAAGTCTAGATCAGCTTATTGCAATCACTCACGCTGATGATATAGCTGCCGCAGACAAGCTGCAGGACCTTATCGAAACAACACTCGGTTACAAGAATTTCATTGTAAACGTAGTAGGAAGTGTCCTTGGATGCCATATTGGACTTGGTGGAGTGGCTGCCTTCTTTGTAAACAAAGAAGTGGACATACCGAATAATATCGTTTTGTCTTAAGAATAAAGCTTCAATTCCAATTGACTGGAATTGAAGCTTATTCATTATTATTGTTCTTCCTGAACTTTAAACTTCTCTACTATAAGGCTGAGGCGCTGGGACAAATCACCAAGATCGGCGGCAAGGGCTGCCACTTCCTCCATGGCAGCTGATTGCTCTTCAGTTGCTGCTGCCAACTGCTCACTACCGAACTGTATATTCTGCGTACCCTCAAAGACTTGATGAACTTCTTTCGAAATCCTTTCAATTCCTTCCAAGATTTGACGAAGTACACTACCTGTTTCCTGGACCACTTCCGCTGTTTCGCCTGCCTGAACCGAACTGCTGGAGATACCCTCAACTGCACGATCCGCTTCTGTTTGGATGGCCCGAATAAGTTCAGCAATATTGTCAGCTGCAGTCCCCGACTGCTCTGCCAACATACGTACTTCCTCTGCTACCACAGCAAAACCTCGACCATGTTCACCGGCACGGGCAGCCTCAATAGCCGCATTCAAAGCTAACAGGTTGGTCTGCTCTGCAATGTCGGAAATAGTATCTACAATCATTCCTATTTCTGCCGATCGAAGTCCTAACCCTTCCACTGAACTAGCAAGCTCTGCAATGGCATCATGCAACTCATTTGCCCTTTGTACAGCACTCTCCAAAGCCCTTTCCCCATCAGCTGCCATGGATGAGATTTCTGATACAGATGCAGACATGACCCTAGCGTTCTCATTAATAATCTCTACTGTACCTGCAAATTCGTTGGACGTACTAGCCACCTCTTCAATGGATGCACTTGTCTCTTCTGTTGAAGCGGCCAGCTGTTCTGCAGAACTTCCTACCCCTGCTGCTGTAGATAACGTCTCTGTAAGCGTGCGCCCCATATCCTGTCTGAGCTTCTCAAGGGCTTGATGGGCCTGTCCCAACTCGTCACTTGATACAGCCGTAATAGGATGGCTGAAGTCTCCCGTCGCCAGAACTTCTATTCGGTCTACAAGACTGCGGACCGAAGCAGAGAACGTTCCAGACCAAAACCACATCACCACTCCCGCTAAGACTACTATCAAAACGCTCCAGAGGAGTATCTTATTGCGAGCACTCCGAACTATGGAGTTGAAATCTGCTGTGGATAGACCTATAATCAATTTTTCTCCAGGAGAACCTGGAACATCCACTTCATATTCATAAATATCTTGTGCCCTTCCATAGCCTTCCAGCCCTTCTCCTAAATAGACTTGGCCAAGCATGGCAGGATCGGAATGATATTGAATAATACCTGAGTCGTCCACTACATATCCATACAATAATCCTTCACTCTCAACCATCTTTTCCAGCATAGATTGTGTACCAATACTATCCTGAATCTCCTGAAGAGATAGGGCCGTAACCCCTACTTGAATGATGCCGCTTTGATCCGGGCGAGATATTCCCACATACTTATATAGTTGGCCGTCTCGATCCCGAATGGCCGCCTTTTGAGCTACCACTCCATCCCTTGAATCTAGAAGAGCTCGGAATGGATATGCCTGTGCTTCTGGATCATCGGGGAATCGCCAACCAACACCTGTTGGATCACTGCAGAAGATTGTAACACCATCTCCGTCCGTAATATAGATGTCTTCGATGCCGCTTTTTGCAGCAAGCTGAGTCAACACAGACTGGTTGATTCCATCAACAGCTAATAATTCTGCAATGAGATAAAGACTATCAAGCATCTGCTTCTCTAAAAGTTCTTCAGCAGTCTCAAACGCTTCCAGAGCTGCAAGATGTGAGCCGAGAACAACAGAGCTTAACTCATGAGCGTGTTCCTCTATCTGCTGATTATAAGCCCGATTATACATAAAAACAGCTGTAAAAGAAGACCCAAACGCAGTTAATACTAGTAAGGCAGTAATAAATAACAGTAACTTACTCCTAATGTTCCATTGAAAACCTGACTTTTTCAATGTTCTACCTCCCT
>JAAYRO010000096.1 GCA_012518735.1 Bacillota bacterium | reverse complement strand
ATTTTTGGTTCTTGGTGAAACAGCAGATGTTAAAACAATTCTAGGTGGGCTTTTGATTACTGCTGGTACTTTTGTTTTAATATTCTAGTACTGCAGGCACCCCGGGCTGTCCGGGGTGCCTTTACTAATCGTCTGTCATTTCCTCTAGTTCGTCTTTCTTACCTCGAATATCATCTCGACGGTGTTTGTTTTTTGCCTCGAGCTCCTTTCTTCTACCTTCTGATAAGTCACCATGATCTAAGGCGAATTCCGCATCTCCAATTCGCTCCTTCGTATGCTGAATCTGCTGTTTTAGATTTTTAGAGCTTTTTTCTTTTTCATCGAGCTTACGCGGCATATCCCACCCCCTTATGCGGTGTTTTCCTTTTTTCGAGGAACTCGCCCATTAATAAGATCCATCAGAAGGACAGAATTTATACTGAAATATATCAAGGAAAAACGAAAAGGAGCCGATAGTACATATAGATGGGAGGTGTGTTTCGGTGAGGATATGTGGCGGTAGAAGCACTGCGTTGAGCGATATACCGAAACTTGCATCTCGGCAGATTGACAACTTCGAAGATGTTAACTCTGCTCAGCCGAGAGCAAATCATCGGGTTAGTTTTCAGTACAATAAAGAAATAGAGCGTAATGTGGCACACATCATTGATAATTCTACCGGTAAGGTGGTAAAAAAGCTTCCCTCAGATAGTCAAGTGGATCATATGATCCGCATGAGAAATCTCATGGGACTTCATATAGATGAAGAAGCATAACTCACATCAGGGGAGGTCTGGAGAAGATCTCCTTTTTTTGCTTGAAAAGGGTAATCTATGAAATAGTGGAATAAAATCATGACATTTAGCAGGTAAATGCTGGGATTACGTCAAAAACTTGTCCTATGAGTTACTAGTAGAGGGGGGGAGGCAGTGATTCGAAGCTCTAGCCTTACTGCACGTGTGATGGTATACTGGATAGTTTTCTTCGTAGGACTAAGTATTTCTCCACTGATAGATGGACGAGCTTCTTGTCAAGTCATTGTTTTTGGTGACGATATTGAGTATCCACCCTTCTCCTTTGTGGACGATAATGGTCAGCCTACTGGCTTCAACATTGAACTTGCCCGAGCGATGGGACAAGTGATGGGATGGGACATTGAATTTCAACTGCAGCCTTGGGCCGAGACAAAAGAGAGCTTAGAGAAAGGCGAAATCCATGTTATATCTGGGATGTTCCATTCACCTAATAGGGCAGAGGAGTACGCTTTCTCCACCCGTCACTCCACAGCCAGTGGTGATGTCTTTACTAGAATGGGTACGAGAGTTCGGGACATTGCCGATCTGGAAGGAAAGCGTGTAGCAGTTCAAGATGGAGATATTGTCTATGAATACTTAAAGGAACAGAACCTGAACATTCAGTTTGTGCCAGTACCTACTTCGTCTGATGCACTGCGGATGGTATCTTCTGGAGAGATTGACTATGCTGCAGTTTTGAGAATTCCTGGGTACTACGCCATTGAGAAATACGATCTGATGAATGTGCGCCATAATGGGCTTCCAATTGCAGCTCATGATTATTCCATGGCGGTGCGCAAAGACGATTCTAGCCTCCTAGTTGCTCTAAATGAAGGACTGCAGATTTTGAAAGCTACAGGTAAGTATGATGAGATCTACGGCCAATGGCTCGGTGTCTATGAACAGCCTAAGTTCCTTGTTGGACTGCGGCAGTATTTGGGACTGATTGCTTTTTTAGCAGGTACTACTCTAGTTATTCTCGGATGGGCCATTTCCCTTAAGCAGGTGGTTCGTATTCGAACTGATGATCTGGCTTTGGCAAATGAAACATTAATGGCTAGTCAGGAAGATCTCCAGATTACTAATGAGGAACTAGAGGCAACAATTCAGCAGTTATCAGCTGCTACTGCTCAGCTTACAGCCCAATATGATCAGCTTCGTTCTGTGGAAGAACAGCTATCGGAGGAAAAAGACCTGCTGCGGACGACTCTGCTTTCAGTAGGGGATGGAGTGGTGGTAACCGATCGGTTTGGCACCATTACCATGATTAACGCTGCAGCAGAAAATCTGACCGGTTGGACAGAGCGAGATGTCATCGGTAGGTCTTTTCATGAAGTTTTTCCAGGAGGGAATCAAGGGGACAGCGTTCTGCACCAAGTCATGTATGGTGAACGAGTGATGGAATTTGAGCAGCTGGAAATAGAGACTAAAGACGGAAACACTCTGATTATTGCCAGTACGATTGCACCTATTCAGGATCCGATGGGGCAGGTGAGGGGTGCAGTGGTGGTGTTTCGAGATGTTTCTGAAATGGTGAGACATAGGGAACAGGTAGAGTATTTAAGCTATCGAGATCACTTGACAGGCTTGTATAATCGAAGATTCTTTGAAGAAGAATTGGAGAGACTGGATGTTGAAGAAAACTGGCCATTAGCTATGATTGTAGCCGATGTTAATGGCCTGAAACTTACAAATGATGCCTTTGGTCATTCGGTTGGTGACCAGCTCCTATGTAAAGTGGCAGGAGTGCTGAAGCAGACTGTAGGTCAAAATAATATAGCTGCCCGCTTAGGTGGCGATGAATTTGCAGTGGTTATGACCAATGCTGGAAGAGAAAAGGCGGAAAGGGTTGTTCATGAAATTAAGACACGAATTGAACAACAAGAAGTCCACTCCATCAGCATCTCTATTGCTGTTGGGTTTGAGATTAAGACTTCTCAGAAACAGTCTCTACAGGAAGTGTTTAATAAAGCTGAGAGCCGCATGTATAGAAACAAGTTATTCTATGGACCTAGTTATCGAGGAGAGACGGTAAATCTAATTATTAACGCACTGTATCAGAAAAACGAACGAGAAGAAGAGCACTCCAACCGAGTGGCTCAGCTGTGTGTGGCTATGGGTGAGGCATTGAAAATGTCTGAAGAAGAAATCCGTGAACTAGAAACAATAGGTCTGCTCCATGATATTGGCAAGATCACTATCGATGATTCTATTCTAAATAAGGAGGACGTTTTGACTGACGATGAGTGGTCTGACATTAAACGTCACCCAGAGCTAGGGTTTCGAATCCTAAGTGCAGTGAAGGATATGTCGAGGATCTCTGAATTTGTCCTTTCTCATCACGAGCGGTATGATGGGACCGGATATCCGCAGGGCTTGAAAGGCGACGACATTCCTTTACAATCTCGTATTGTGGCTGTTGTTGATGCTTACGATGCTATGACAAATGAAAGACCCTATCGAGAACCTCTTTCTTCCCAATCTGCAGCGGAAGAGCTGAGAAAGAATGCTGGAACCCAGTTTGATCCGTATTTAGTAGAGGTGTTCTTAACAAGAGTCTTGCCCCATATTTCTTAAAAAACACAATCGTACGTCAGTCAAACGTATCATCTATTTCTGGTTATGCAGAGATTTATAAAACCGGTGGGAGTGGGAACTACCATCACTCTTAAATGAACAACCGTCGAACGGGTAACTTTGCCCATCGACGGTTGCGTTTTTAGCTGCTGTATTGTGGAGATAGTTCCCTTTCATGGGGGACTAGAATATCCTTTTCTTCTTCCTCTGTTTGAAGGTTCTTAAAGGCTGCTGACAGCATTAACTTAATGCGGTTCAGCTGGTTAATTTGACTTGTCCCTGGGTCGTAATCAATGGCAACAATATTAGCTCGCGGATAGAGGCGCTTAAGCTCTTTCATCATCCCTTTACCAGTAACATGGTTTGGTAGACAAGCAAAGGGCTGCATACAGATAATGTTCTCTACACCTTCCTCAATCAATTCAACCATTTCCCCAGTAAGGAACCAACCTTCACCTGCTTGGTGTCCAAGGGAAACAACGTGTTTTGCTCCTTCGGCAATTTCTTGAATGGTTTTCTGAGGTGAGAAACGCTTACTTTGGAGCAGAGCATCCCGATACGGTTTACGGTAGAGTTCAATCACCTCAATAGCAAGCCTGGCTAGGATCTGATTGAATTTGCTCCCTGAGAGGTATTTGTGCTTGAAATCCAGCCCTAATAGTGAGTAATTGATGAAATCCATGATACCAGGCACAACCGCTTCTGCCCCTTCTCTTTCAACAGTACCAACTACATCGTTGTTGGCTGTTGGATGGTATTTAACTAGAATTTCACCGACGATTCCTACTCTTGGTTTGACAACGTCTCTTAGAGGCAGCTCATCAAATTCCGCGATTATGCTGCGGATGTTTTCTGCAAACTTTCTTACACTGAGGCTGCTGAGAGACTCTTTACATATGGATACCCATTTTTCGTATAGTTCATTAGCTGATCCTGGTACTAATTCATAGGGACGGACTCGGTAAAGTACCTTCATTAGGCAGTCGCCGTAGATAGTCGCCATCATGGCCCGATGGATCAGGCCTGGCGTGAAAGTGAAACCGGACTTTTCTAATCCCTGTGCACTGAGAGAGATAACTGGTACTTGACCAAGACCAGCATCTTGCAGTGCTTTTCTTAAAAGCCCAATATAATTGGTAGCCCGGCATTGGCCACCTGTTTGGGTAATCATGACCGATGTATTGTTCACATCGTATTTACCAGAGCGTAGGGCTTCAATCAACTGACCTACTACGAGGATGGCCGGATAACACGCATCATTGTTGACATATTTCAATCCTTCATCTACTGCCAAAGGATCGACTGATGGCAGTACTACCAAATCATACCCAGATGGGCGGAAAGCTGCCTCGAAAAACTGGAAATGGATGGGCGACATTTGTGGTGCCAGGATCGTGTGTCTGCTGCGCATTTCCTTTGTAAACAGTACTTTTTCGTAAGCGTATTTCTTCTTCAAAGGCACAACTCCCTGTTCTTGACGCTCACGCACTGCAGCTTGTAGTGACCGCAGTCTGATTCGAGCCGCACCTAGATTGCTTCCTTCGTCAATCTTGAGGCAGGTGTATATCTTGCCGTGGCTTTGAAGAATATCTTGTACTTGGTCGGTTGTAACCGCATCTAATCCACACCCAAAGGAATTAAGTTGTACTAGTTCAAGATTCTTCTGGGTGGCTGTGAAACAAGCGGCAGCATACAATCGTGAATGGTACATCCATTGATCTACAACTCGCAGTGGTCTTTCTGTTTCAGCTAAATGGGCCACCGAGTCTTCTGTAAGAACGGCAAGTCCGAGACTGTTGATTAGTTCTGGAATACCATGGTGAATCTCTGGATCTACATGATAGGGACGGCCAGCAAGGACCAACCCTGTTATTCCTTCTTCTTCCATGCGCTTGAGGGTTTCTTCGCCCAGTTTTTGTATCTCCCGTTTGAACTTCTGCAGTTCGTTCCAAGCTGACTCTACAGCGTGTTCTACTTCCTCAATAGTGAGATTGTATTCTTCTCCTAATTCCTCAAACAATCTCTGAATTAGGCGTTTTTTATGGTCTAGGGGCAGGAAAGGCATTAGGAATGTTACATTATTTTCCCGCAGCAGGTGCACATTGTTCTTAATCACTTCTGGGTAGGACGTGACAATTGGACAGTTGAAATGATTATCGGCTGCTTCCTGCTCCTTCTGTTCATGGGGAATGCAGGGGTAAAAAATCGTTGTACAGCCCTTTTCCAATAAATTCATAATATGTCCGTGAACGAGTTTGCCTGGATAACAGACCGATTCTGAGGGCATGGTCTCTATCCCTTTTTCATATAATTCTTTCGATGATTCATCTGACAGCACTACTCTAAAGCCCAACTCGGTAAAAAAGGTAAACCAAAACGGGTAGTTCTCATACATATTCAGCACTCGAGGAATTCCGATTCGTCCCCGACGAGCATCCTCTTCCTTCAGCGGTTCGTAGTCAAAGATTCGTTGATACTTTTCAGCATACAAATTAGGAAGGGAGCGGGGATTAGGTTCGTGCCCGGCCCCTCGTTCACAGCGATTACCTGAGATGAAGCGGGTTCCGTCCTGGAAACGATTGACTGTGAGCAGACAGTTGTTAGCACATCGTCCACAACGGGCCTTTACCGTCCTGCACTCCAATTGGTCAAGTTCTTCTGCTTTTAATAATGTAGATACATGACCTTCTTTGCAGCGCTCTTTGGCAATTAGGGCAGCCCCAAAGGCACCCATGATGCCGGCAATATCAGGACGGACTACGTTTCTTCCTGCTAGAAGCTCAAAACTGCGTAGTACAGCGTCGTTATAAAAGGTACCACCCTGCACTACCACGTTTTCGCCAAGCTCTTCTGGCTGCCTGATCTTAATTACTTTAAATAGAGCGTTCTTTATTACAGAATAGGATAGACCGGCAGAAATGTCCTGAGTTGTGGCTCCTTCCTGCTGAACCTGTTTCACGCGAGAATTCATAAAAACAGTGCAGCGGGAACCTAAATCCACTGGTCTTTCAGCCAGCAGAGCAGCATCAGCAAATTCTTCTATTTCCATACCCAAAGAGTGGGCAAAGGTTTCTAAAAACGATCCACATCCAGACGAACAGGCTTCGTTCAGGAGAACACTTTCAATAACGCCGTCCTTAATCCGGAGACATTTCATGTCTTGACCACCAATATCTAAGAGAAAGTCCACACCGGGGCTGAAAAAGTCTGCTCCTTTATAGTGGGCGATCGTTTCAATTTCACCAATATCCACTTTAAGGGCAGCCTGCATTAATGCTTCTCCATAGCCAGTAACAGTGGAATTGCGAATTACGGCCTTGGGAGGAAGTTTATCGTACAATTCCTGCAGTGCCCGAACTGTGGTCTTAAGGGGATTCCCATGGTTACTGCTGTAAAATGAGTACAGCAGAGCGCCTTCTGAATCAATCAGGGCCAGTTTGGTTGTGGTAGAGCCTGCATCGATTCCTAAAAAACAGTCTCCTTCAAATGTAGATAGATCCTTTTTCTCCACAGTGTTCTTGGAATGCCGTTCATAAAACGCCTCTAGTTCCTCCTTATTTTGAAATAGGGGTTGAAGTCGAGGCGATTCTTCAATGGTTACGTCACGTAATCCTGCGATCCGTTCCATAAATGTCTGAAAAGGAATGGGTTGCTCTTTCTGAGAAGCTAAGGCAGCTCCTATCGCGTTAAAAACCTGAGAGTTTTCTGGGACAATAACTGTCTCGTCTGTTAGCTCCAAGGTTTCAATAAAACGCTGACGCAGTTCTGATAGGAAATGGAGCGGTCCACCGAGGAGCGCAACATTTCCCCGAATTGGCCGTCCACAAGCAAGACCGCTGATGGTTTGAATAACAACAGCTTGCAGTATAGAAGCGGCAATATCTTCCTTGGCGGCACCTTCGTTCAGCAGAGGTTGGACGTCAGTCTTAGCAAAGACACCACACCGGGCTGCAATGGGATAAATGGTGCTGTGGTTTTTGGCCAATTCATTCAATCCCTGGGCATCTGTGTTTAGAAGGACGGCCATCTGATCGATAAAGGAGCCTGTTCCACCAGCACAGGTTCCATTCATCCGCTGCTCTACGCCATCAGTAAGATAAGTAATTTTAGCGTCTTCGCCGCCCAGCTCAATGGCTACATCAGTTTCTGGGCAGTACGCTTCGATGGCACGTGTTCCGGCAATGACTTCTTGGATAAACGCCGCATTGCACGCATTCGCAATAGAGATGCCACTTGAACCAGTAAGCATAACGGTGATTTTTGAATCGGAAAAACGCTGATAGGCTTCACGAACCAAGTCTGTAACAGCAGTCTTAATATCCGAATAGTGCCTTCTATATTCGCTGTAGAGATGTTCTTGAGAAGAATTTAAGACCACAATCTTAGCTGTTGTAGAGCCTACGTCAATTCCTATATGTAACACTTGCACTTCACTTGTCCTCCTGACAGGGTAATTCAATCCTCAGCATATAAATGCCTATTAGATTAATTATATTGGTAGCAATCTAAACTGTCAAATGAACGGTCTTCTCGGGGATTTTTCTAGTCTTGGAGGAGGTCTTTTCATTAAAGTGTGTAATAAGAAAATAGAACTTTTTGTGGCCCATTTTGCGATTTTGAAAGGAGATTGTGAATGACTGCTTTGGAATTTGCGATTCAGATGGAGTTGGACGGTGAGAAGTATTATCTTGAGCAGGCTGAGAAGAACAAAGACAATAACTTGTACACAGTGTTCAAAATCCTAGCTGATGAAGAACGAGTCCATGCAGAAATCCTGGAGAAACACGCTAAAGAAATTGAATATGAAATGGATGAAAGTGCTGCTTACACAGAGTTTCAGAATGTATTTGTCAGTTTAGATGATTTCAACGTTGAAACTAAGGCCGCACCAGACCAATTGGACGGATATCGGTTGGCTCTGCAGAAAGAACAAGAGAGCATTGATTTATATGAGAAAATGTTAGCTGAGGCAAAACGAGATGAGGATCGAGTTCTTTTTGAGTTCTTAGTTGAACAGGAGAAGATTCACTATCAGGTCTTCGATGACATCATTCAGCATCTCATTAAGGCAGAACAGTGGGTTGAGGATGCAGAATTCGGAAGACGAATGGAAGAGTACTAGAGCGAAGGGCCATGGGTGTTAATCCATGGCCTTATTTGGAAATGAATGTGAGGGCAGGAATAAGCAGCTTGATGGTGAAGAAACTATTGATACTTATGAGGAATGAATGGATGATTGAACATTGAAACAAAACACATTATGGACGAACAAATACTTTGTAGGACTTATGGCTGTTATAGCTTGTATTTTGTGGGGAAGTGCTTTTCCCGTATTGAAGGTAACGTATGCTGAATTACAGCTGCAGCCCAATGACATTGCTGGTAGGGTGTTACTGGCAGGGGGGCGTTTTTTTCTAGCGTCTCTCATGTTATTTGCGTTTTTACGATTTGCTCTCAACCAATCTGTCGCCGTTGAGAGACGCTGGTTTAGGCCGCTGTTTCTTTTAGGATTGGCCCAAACTGGTCTGCAGTATTTTTTCTTTTATAACGGATTGGCTTTCACTGGTGGTATAAAGGGAGCCATTTTGAATTCATTTGGCAACTTCTTAGTGGTAATAGTGGCCCATTTTCTTTATACAGATGACCGGTTGAATTTAGGCAAAGTGATTGGTTTGATTACAGGATTTGCTGGAATTGTTCTGGTAAATTGGAGATCGGGTGCAGCTGGGTTTACTTGGGAGATGACCTTTCGGGGAGAGGGTTTCTTGATTCTGTCAGGCCTAGCTAGTGTAGTTGGTACATTTCAAGCTAAGAAACTGGCCCGTGATCTGAATCCTGTAGTGGTAAATGCTTATCAGTTATTGTTCGGCTCACTACTTTTGCTTATCTCAGCCATCCCCAGCTTACCGAACACTCATCTAACACCAACACCACTTTTCTGGGGTCTTTTTATTTACTCTGCTTTTCTATCTGCAGCAGCCTTTTCCATATGGTATACACTGCTGCGTTACAATAAGGCTGGAGAAGTTACTTTATATCGGTTTATGATTCCAGTTTCTGGTGCTATCTTATCTGCTCTCTTCCTGCCAGATGAGTCCCTGACACCATCGGTGCTGATTGCCTTGGTTTTGGTCGCTTTTGGAATCGGTGCAGTGAACTATTGGCAGAGAAACCAGAGACGAGTGGAAACGGGAGGCGAATCATAAAGTGCATACTGCGCAGGTATCTCTTGCTGTTCGTTATGCAGAGACGGATCAGATGGGTGTGGTTTATCATGCCAATTATTTGGTTTGGTTTGAACTTGGACGAACGGCATTTACTGAAAGCATAGGACTTGATTACCTAGAAATGGAGGAGGCTGGTATTGTATCACCAGTTATTAATGTAGAAGCTTCGTTCAAGAAGCCTGCTCGTTATGGTGATGAAGTAGTGGTCAAGACTTGGCTCGAAACTTATGACGGCTTACGAGTAAAATATGGTTATGAAGTTGGCACTGCGGGCGGTCAAATTTGTGTGACTGGCAGTACCGTTCATGTTTGTGTTCGCAAATCTGATTTTCGACCCATTTCCATACGACGGCAGTTTCCTCAGTGGGATGCTGTGTATGAGCGGGTGAAGCAGAAGTAGGTACCTACTTTGCGGAAGCAAAGTGGGTTTTTATTATTAGGTTATGGGAGGAATTCACATTGAAGAAGCAGGGGATCATGAATTCAGAGATTGCAGCTGTTGTAGCTCAAATGGGACATGGAGATACAATCTGTATAGGAGATGCAGGCTTACCTATTCCACACGAGACAAAAAGAATTGACCTAGCGGTTGCGGCTGGGATTCCATCTTTTCTAAGTGTTGTAGCAAATGTCCTTGAGGAGTTATGTGTTGAAGAAGTTATTGTTGCTCAAGAGCTCACTGAGAATCAAGAGTACTACGAGAAGCTTCAAAGTGTTCTGCCTATTAAGAAGATTACCTTGGTTGACCATGAAGAACTTAAGCGCCTACTGCCTGAAACCAAGGCTGTAATACGTACTGGTGAGTTTACTCCCTATGCTAATATTATTTTGAAATCGGGTGTCATATTCTAGAATGTAAGAAACAGCTGGCACACATCTGCCAGCTGTTTCTCTTCTTCTAAAGGACTGCCATTAGTTTGTGTCTTCGAAAGGAGTATCTCCCATAGTGATGAGACGGTTCGCAGTATGTCTTCTGTTATGCTTTTTGGTCTATACCAATGCTGTAGATGCTGAGATTTCCTCTGTGGAAGCCCCTGTTAAGAACATTATTATCATGATCGGTGACGGGATGGGGTTTCAGCATGTGGCCTCAGCCCGTCTTGGGGCGAAGCAGCCTCTAGTAATGGATACAGCTTTGGTGAAAGGAAGTCTAGCCACACATACCATTGACGGTTGTGTTACTGATTCAGGAGCTGGCGGCACAGCTTTGGCTGCCGGTTTCAAGACTGCCCATTATCACATAGGGGTCGATCCGGATGGTAACAATTTATACCTTATTAGTGAAGCTGCTCGCGATGTTGGGAAGGCAGTAGGAATTGTGACAAACGCTCGGCTGACCGATGCAACACCAGCCGCGTTTTCTGCTCATGTACCCCACAGAGACCTGGAGGACCAGATTGCAGTAGCTCAAATGAGAAGTGGTTTTGATCTGTTTCTAGGTGGTGGAGCTGAGCAGTATTATTCGCACTGTGAATCCCTTGGTCTTCGCCCTATCGATGTGGCAGTTGAAAATGGTTTCCAGATTGCTGCGGACAAAATGGAATTAGATAAGGCAGACAGGCTGCCTCTGCTTGGATTGTTTGCCAGAAAAGATATGACTGCTGAGAGATATAGGCGTCTCCTTACTAAGGAACCTTCTTTAGCCCAGATGACAGAAAAAGCCCTAGAATTACTGTCCCAAAGGGAGGCTGGTTTCTTTCTAATGGTGGAGGGTGCGTTGATTGACAAACGATCTCACATTAATGAACGGAGTTCAATACCCCTTGAGGTAGCTGCATTTGATAATGCAGTAGCCGTTTGCGTGGACTTTGCTGAGAAACACCCTGGCACCCTCGTGATTGTTACAGCTGATCATGAAACGGGCGGATTGACCATTTTAGACGATGGACAGATTCGCTTTACATCTATAGGTCATACAAATGCTCAGGTTCCCCTCTTTGTTTTTGGAGACGGTGCCGATGCTTTTGCTGATGCATCAGATAACACAGATGTGGTAAGAGCTGCATTTCAATTGGGCAGAATGGTTTTTCCTGACCAGCCTTCCGCAAGCTCATTCTAGCGGTTGATTTGGTCCCATGCATAAAGAGCTGCTCCAATAATGCCTCCATCTCCACCTAGAGTTGACTGAAGAATGGGAGTATGTTTGAGGCTGGACATAACGCTCTTGGTAAAGCCTTCTTCAATGGAGGGTCTTAATAGATCGTACCACTCTAATATACTTCCACTTAAGATGAACCGCTGGGGATTAAGGAGATTGGCCATAGCCCCAAGTCCACGTCCTAAGGCAAAGCCAGTTGAATGGACGACTTCCAGCGCTTTCGAATCACCAGCATTCGCCAATAAAAATGCTTCTTTAGAATCGACTTTTCGATTGAAAGCCTCTGATGCTCGTTTTCCAACAGCGGTTCCTGAAACGTATAACTCTAAGCAACCCGTGTTTCCGCAGGGGCATAAGGGACCACGTGGATCAATACTGATATGCCCCAAATGTCCTGCTAGGCCATGTTCACCGTGGACTAGTTGCCCATTGGTAATGATCCCGCCGCCAATTCCAGTGCCTAGGGTGAGGCATATGAAATCACTGATCTGCTGACCTTGACCAACTTTAAGTTCCGCGTATGCTGAGATCTTGCAGTCATTGTCTACAAAAACCGGCAGTCCTGTTTGTTCTTGGATAATATCTCTGAGCGGAATACCAACCCAAGGTGCATCTGGGTAAAGACCAGGCAGGTAACAACCTGTATCTTTGTGAATTTGACCGGCTGAGCCAACGCCTACGACCTGTGCTCCGGTTTTATGAGCCAATTTCGATGCTAGTTGACCTACCTTCTCAAAGAAAGGGCGTCCTTCCGCCATTTCAGATGGAATACGGTGCCTTTCAATAATTTCACCAACTGTATTTAAAACGGCAACTCGAGTATTGGTTGCACCTATGTCAATACCAATAATGTATGTGTTCATGATTTCTCCTTCGCTTTCTGAATTGCTTCTGTAAATCGGGCCGTAATCAATTGGGGACGAGTGATTGCACTCCCTACAACGACGGCATGGGCACCCATCTGCAGTGCTCGCACCACTTCCTTAGGATGCCAATAATGACCTTCCCCAATTACGAGAGCGTCTGTATTCTCAATGGCCTGCTGGAGCAGGTCATAGTCTGGATGGGGACCTGGAACGAGTGTGGGTGCTGTAATATCTGCACCAAGCTTAGCAGCTCGTATCATTTCCTCATAACTCGAACAATCTGCCATCACTGGCACTCCTAACCGCTCCTTGATTTGTCTAATTAGTGTTTCTAGTTCTTTGTCTTCTGGATGATGATAGTAGGTACAATCTAGCGCCACAATAGTGGCTCCCGCTTCAACAACGGCTTTAGCATCTGCAAAATCTGGAGTAATAAAAACCTGTCCATCACGATCTCGGTGTTTGTTTATGCCAATTATCGGCTCATCTGTAATGGCTCGGATGGCAGAAATGTCTTCTACGCTATTTGCTCGAATGCCTGCGGCACCGCTCATGAGGGCCGCTCTTGCCATGGCCGCCATATGAACCGAACCGTACAGTGGTTCATCCTCTAAAGCTTGGCATGATACAATTAATCCCCCTTTGATTCGATCTAACGTACTTTTCATTCTACAGCATCTCCCAATTCTCGGAGTATGGTCAATACTTTCATTCCAATCCTCCGTTTCATGAATCCTGTCAAAAAGATTCGCTAATCTACCTGGAATATCCTTTAACAAACTCAAAGTGTACGAGTGATGAATTGACATTCCTTTTCCTATTGACAACCTGCGAAAGTATGTATTACTAACCGACTTGGTCATAATATGGTCCTATCTTATTTACTACTAACTGTATTGTCCCTCCTCGAAAGGAGGAGATCCGAGACCGGATCTTTACTACAGGAGCAGCGGGCTACCCAGGCTGCACCCATATTGAAGCGGACGCTCAAGGCCGGAAGGATTTTTCTCCAATCATTGAGTTGGCAAGAAACTGTTTGCCCCGGTACAGATTGAAGAGGGTACTATTGTGGGAAGGTTCGCTCATCAGCAGGTATTCGCTTTGGCTAATGAGGTGGTAGATGCAGTAAAATTACGAGCCATCAAGAAATCTTTTGTAATGGCTAGGTGTGATGGTCGTATGAGTATTATACTGATTTGCTAGTGAACTACCGAAGGATAATGTAATCTTGACAGCAGGATGTGCTAAGTATCGGTATAACAAGCTTGATTTAGGCAATATTGGGGCAATCACTCGAGGCCAGTGTAATTGCGCTTAAACTTAAAAGATCTTTTCTCTATAAGACATTAATGAGCTTCCGGTTGTATATAACATTGCTTGGTATGAACAGAAGGCTGTTACTCTATTTAGGAGTAAAGAATATTCACTTAGGACCTACCCTACCGGCGTTTTTTTCGCCTAATGTGAAAAACGTTCTTGTGGATACCTTTGGTCTTTCAAGCATTAGTACAGTAGAAGAAGACTTGGCTCAGTTCTGCAGCTGATAGATAAGGCAGCAGCCCGATTTAGGCTGCTGCCTGCTGTTTTAATCAATAATCTGAAATCCTCGATCATCGGCTTTACCCATTGAACTTCCACCTTGGACTGCCCGCAGCGTTCGTATTCCCCCATCTAGATTGTATGCAGAAAAGCCGTTCTGCTTGAGAATTCGTTCAGCGATGTAACCGCGCACGCCGATATAGCAGAAGACATAAATACCTTTGTCTAGAGGCAGCTCAGACAATCGAGTTCTAAGCTCATCAAGGGGAATATGGATGGAGTCGTCTATGGGGTCAAGTTTCCGTTCCATATTAGAACGAATATCAAGGAGAATACCTCCCTCTTTTTTGATCTCCTCAATTTCGTACCATTGGACATGGTTTGTGATACCATCCATAATATTGGCCGCTGCAAATCCCAGCATATTAACAGGATCTTTCGCTGAGGAAAATGGTGGGGCATAGGCAAGCTCAAGCTCTTGAAGATCCCTCACAGTTAGGCCGCTGAATATGGCAGTAGCTAGTACGTCGATACGTTTATCAACACCTTCCTGCCCAACTCCCTGTGCTCCGTAAATCTGCCCAGTTGTAGGGTGGAACAGAAGCTTGAGGGCCATATCATGGGCGCCAGGATAGTAGCCTGCATGAGAGCCTGAATGAATGTGAACGACTTCATAAGGCATGTCGTTTTGCTTAAGCATTTTCTCGTTGTTACCTACAGATGCGACTTGGAGATCGAACACTTTAGCAATAGAGGTTCCCATAGTCCCACGGTATTTTCTCCCCAGCCCTGCAATGTTATCGGCAGCCATGCGCCCTTGTTTGTTGGCTGGTCCAGCTAAAGGAATAAGGGCTGGCTTTTGACTGATGAAGTCCTGTACCTCCACAGCATCTCCAATGGCGTATATAAAGGGATCAGAAGTCTGGAGATATGGATTAACCTTAATTCCACCTCGGGGTCCCAGTTCCAAACCAGCTTCTTTGGCTAACGAAACTTCAGGACGTACACCGATGGATAAAATAGTCATTTCGCTGGCCACAGTCTTACCGCTTTGTAATTGGATTTTCCCACCGAGTTCTTTGAAAGCCTGTACTCCATCACCGAGTATGAGGTTAACTCCTTTTTCCCGAAGGTGGTTATGGACAAAGGCGGCCATCTCATAGTCAAGGGGTGCCATGACTTGATCAAGCATTTCTACAATGGTTACATCCAGACCGCGGTGGTGCAGATTCTCCGCCATTTCTAGACCGATGAATCCGCCACCGACGACTACTGCTTTGTGGGGCTGTTGTATTTCGATAAATTCCATGATTCTATCTGTATCTGGAATAGAGCGAAGAGTGAAGACGTTTTCTGCTTCGTCTAGCCCGGGGATGGGAGGAGTAATTGGGTTTGCTCCAGGGGATAGAATGATATAGTCATATGATTCTTCATAGGTGCGGCCCGTTATCCGATCTAGGACACTTACTGTTTTTCTAGAAGTGTGAATGGACAGGACTTCCGTTTGAACCCGTACGTCCATATTGAATCGACTGGACATCCCTTCTGCCGTTTCTACCAATAGGTGATCCCGCTCAGGGATGATCCCTCCAATATAGTAGGGAAGACCGCAGTTGGCAAAAGATATATGTTCACCTCGTTCGAACATAATGATTTCAGCCGTTTCATCAAGGC
Organism: Bacillota bacterium; assembly: GCA_012518735.1. Lineage (GTDB taxonomy): Bacteria > Bacillota > Limnochordia > Darwinibacteriales > Darwinibacteriaceae > JAAYRO01. The sequence continues at coordinate 2,380 of JAAYRO010000096.1, read as the reverse complement.
GTCTTAATCGTGCTGCAGCCGATGCTCCACCTGCAACACCTCCAATAATTAATACCTTCTTCAATGATTCTCATCTCCTTCTGAATAGAATAAGCAGGTGATTATCTGCCCAACACGGGGATTTACCAGCTTATAATGGACCTCAACACCATGACGTGTACCTTCAACAATTCCTGCTTGGCGCAGTCTCGCTAAGTGTTGGGAAACAGTAGATTGGGGAACATCTAGACATTCTTGAATCGTACTAACGGTACAGGCTCCATGTTCGAAAAAGCCTTTTACTATACATAATCGAACTGGATGGGCAAGAGCTTTCAGCAGCTCGGCCGTTTCTGCCAATTGTTCCTTGTCATAAGTAAAGGGCATGGCCAATTTTTACCTCACTTTTTCTGTATATTTATATATTACAATAATACGATAGAAGTCGGTAGAACACAAGCCCTCAAGTGATTTTTAAGCAAAAAAGCACGCAATAACGATAAATATGGATACCCATGAAGGTTGAATGGGGCAGACGGCAAGCAGGGCTCTCTATGGCTTAATTGGACTGAGAAAGGGTGTATTCAGCCTTCGACTTTCAGAAAAGAGCTTGCTAGAATGAAGCTGAGGATAACGAATTTGCGGTGTTGCTTGGGGCATGAAGGTACGATTTCTGAATAGAGCTACCCGTCAATCCTCGTTTCCTCATTTAGTCTGAGAAGGAAGGAGGGATTGATGTGGGACAAAAGAAACAAGCCCCAAAGGCAGCACCTAAGAAGCCTCAAGCCCCTGCTAAAGGCGGGAAGAAGTAACTAATGAGTCAAATGGATATAAGAAGCTGGTCAGGATTGAATGACCAGCTTTTCTTATACAGAGAAATAGGTACTGTTGGCGGCTGGAAATCCTGCTAGACTAGGGAACTGCTTTTGCTGTACTAGGAGGATTTTGTATATCCTTTAAGAACATAATGCGTAGAGAGGCATTTTATTGATAAGAAACTGTAGGTGATGACAGGGTGCAATTCGCAGTAATGTCTTTTAATCTGCGCTACTGGGAAGAACGAGACGGGAAAAATGCTTGGCCATATCGGCGTGATGGTGCTGCCCAAATTGTTCAGGAAAACAGCCCCCTTGTACTTGGTACGCAAGAAGGGCTTCTGCCCATGCTGCAGGATTTAGATGGGCGTTTGCCCAGCTACAGCCGTATTGGGGAAGGCAGAGCTGAGGATGGGGGAAACGAGTATTGTGCCATCTACTACCAACGGGAGCGGCTGGACCTATTGAGTTGTAATCAGTTTTGGCTGTCAGAAACTCCTCAGGTGAAGGGCAGCAGATCGTGGGACTCGTCCTTACCTCGTATCTGTACATGGGCAATTTTTCAAGACAGAGAAACGAAGATAGAATTTGCTTTCTTTAATACCCATCTAGATCATGAAAGTGAGTGGGCCCGTTTAGAAGGGACTCGGTTGATTTTAGAGGTAATAGAATCGATGCGGCTAACGTATCCCTGTATTCTAACAGGAGACTTTAACTGTACACCAGATAGTGAGTCAATAAGGTTAATTTCGGGGAAGCTGGTCAATGCCCTGGCCGTTCAAAATCTAGGGGAGAAAGGAACATTTCACAATTTTACAGGTACTGTTTCAGAAGGTCCTATTGATTATATATTTTGTACACCTGACGTTACGGTTCAGTCAGGAGCAGTATTGAACCAGAAAGTGGGAGAAACATATCCTTCCGATCATTTCCCTATACTAGCTGCTGTCCAAATTTAGAGAGGTGGAAGGAATGGGTATTTTACAGGAACGAATAAGCAATCTAGAAACATATTATCCAGACCAGACAAAGACTGAGGACTTTGAAACCTATTGGGAGGATACCCTGGCTCTATATAGACAGGGCGGCCAAGAAGGAACGCGCCGCTTAGTACATACACCCTATGACGAATTTGTGACGAGCTATGATGTGAGCTTTGTCAGCTTTGATGGAACTAGGATTCATGGGTGGCTGTTAGTACCCTGTAGAGAGGAACCTCGCAGTGGTGTGGTAACTTTCCCCGGTTACCATGGAGGTAGAGGACTGCCGCAGGATCATATTCGCCTTGCTGCGGCAGGCTTTGTTGTATTAGCCATCGATGCTCGTGGGCAGGGAGGAAAGACTGGCAGTAAGCAAGCTCTAGACACTGGTACTGTAAGCGGTTGGATTACTCAGGGCATTTTGTCACCCCAAACCAGCTATTATAGATTTCTATTTGGGGATGCTTATGGTGCTGTAACTTGGTTGGCCAATCAGCCAGAAGTGGCTGGACAACCCTTGGGCACTCATGGAAGCAGCCAGGGTGGCGGTTTATCCCTATGGATGGGTGCCCTCCATCCTAAGGTACAGGCTTGTGCAGCACACGT
>JAAYRO010000095.1 GCA_012518735.1 Bacillota bacterium | reverse complement strand
TACCAGCATCACCCATTGGATCGGGAGCTGTAACGTCGATCACTTCTAGACCAAGCTTCTCTGCTTCTTTTTTCATAATGTCATAGCGCTGAGCGAGAAGCTCCATGGACATATGGCGAGGGAACGAATAGTGCAAAATTTTCTTCGCACCCATTTCTGCAGCCAAACGAGCAATATTAGCCCCTCGCCGCAGTTGGTCTGTCTCCATAGACAGATCAGCCACACCAACAACCATATCAGGATCTTCATGGGGCAGACCAATGATCAGTACTACATCATCTCGGAATTCCTTAATCTTGTTAAATGCAGCAATAGTACCAGGAACTCCTTGGCAGACCACAATGGCCTTCACCTCAGGATCCATTCCCAATCGGACAATCTGGCTCATGGTCGTTTCCTGCTCCTGCATGAAATTATCAGGATATGTAACATGAATTACTGAATCGGGGTACCGCTCAGCCATTTTTTCACCAGCCCGATACTCCTCTTCTCCCTGTGACACCGTACCTGTAACAAGCCCAATCTTAAAAGGCAGACTGGCTTCTGAAACACCTACGACCCCCAGCAGCATAACTGCCAGCAATAAAAAAACAACTTTCTTTTTCACCAAAATTCCTCCCCACTCCAATTTTTATTCCTATCTGTGTACACTTCACGGAATTAATTGCTTTATATTCTGCGAATCACGCACGGAATCCTGCATTGAATCCGAAAAAAGATGTTATAATAATGCGAAGTAGTGAAAACCGTACCCTAATTGACCTTGGTTTTCAACCAATCCGTTACTAAGCGATGGATCCTCGAGCCCCTCATAATGCGGACTGGCGTACCAACTGACACCTGATCATACAGCTCTTCTGCGTCTTGGTTGGATAAGCGGATACAGCCAGCAGATGCATATTTTCCAATTGAATCAGGCTCATTAGTCCCGTGAATCCCAAAACGAAGGCCATCTTCATCCCCTGGAACATTTAAGCCCATCCAGCGTGTCCCAAAGACCTTATCTTTTCCTAATCCTTTTTCATCAGCTTCTTTTACAGCAATCAGGAACTCTCCCTCTGGTGTAAGCTCTACCTCCCTGCCAGTAGCAGCCGGATACACTTTCTGCAGCTTTCCATGTTGAAACAAATACAAACGGTTCAGATCCTTACGGATTACAATCCCATCTCCACCCTGAGGAGACTGGGGCGGGATAAGATATGGATAGGCAGTCCAGGCAAAAAACAGAACAGCAGTAAGAATGAGTAAATACCGCAACCAATCATCTTCTTTCTCCTGCTAATCTGCCCGAACCCCATTTTTTTAACAAAAAAAGACGTGCTTGAAATAAGCACGTCCAAGAATATATTTTGATCTCTACTTAAGCTTGGATCTTTGGATCCATAATATCGCGGAATGCGTCACCAATTAAGTTCCAAGATAAGACAAAGAGAACAATAGCTAAGCCAGGATAAACAACTGTATACCAATACTCTAGAGGATTACCAGGAGAACCCAGCAGCCAGTTTCTCGAAAAACTGATCATCTGACCCCAGTCAGCGTAGCCTTCTGGTGCCCCTAAGCCTAAGAAGCTCAGCGTTGCAGCTGAAACCACAATGGAACCCATATTCATTGACGCTTGAATGAGTACGGGGAAAATGGTATTAGGCAGCACATGGCGGACTAAAATCCAAGCATGGGAAACACCGCCTGCTCTAGCAGCCATAATGTATTCATCCTCTTTTACTTGAAGCACATTACCTCGAATTAGGCGGGCATAGCCAGTCCACCGAAACAAGATCATGGCCAGCATAATCTTATCTAATCCCCGACCGAGAATGGTAGTAAGGACAATAGCAGCTACCAAAAAGGGGAAACTCATGAAAATATCTACAAACCGCATTAGAATCTCGTCAAAGCGGCCCCCAATATAAGCGCTGACAGAGCCAATAACAATACCTGTTAAGCATGAAATAGATGTAACAATTAGACCTACCTTAAAGGCTGTTCGTGTACCCCACACCAAGCCATAGAAAATATCATACTGTCCTTGGGTTAAGCCCATGGGGTGTTCTTTCGATGGCGGCGTTGGATTTGTCTTCCAGCCATAACGGGGAATCCGATAAGGATCATCTTTGTACCGTTCAGGAGTGGGAGCAATCCACGGGGCGAAAATAGCTACGAGAACAAACATTAACAAAATTACTAAGCCCACCATAGAAATGGGGTTCTTAAGCAGTTTTTTCATAACCATGGTCTCATCACTCCAATCGTACTCGAGGATCGAGTACTGCGTACAGTACGTCCACAACTAAATTCGTAATCACTAAAAGGGCGCCAAAGAACAGAGTAGTACCTAAGATCAGCGTATAATCTAACTGTTGAGCACCAGTAGCTGTGAGTAACCCCACACCCTTAAAGTCAAAGACAGTCTCTACGATAACCACGCCGCCTAACAGACCTAAGACCATCGATCCAGCCACTGTTGCCACAGGAATCATAGCATTCCGCCTCACATGGCGGGTCATAACCAATCGTTCTGGTAGTCCCTTAGCTCGCGCGGTTCTCACATAGTCTTTGTTCAATACATCCAGCATACTAGAACGGGTAATCCGCAGTAAATACGCCCACCATAAATAAGCAAGCGTTAGGGTGGGAGCAATTAAGTGGCGGACAGCATCCCATAAAATATCCCAGCGGCGGTTCAAGATGGAGTCAATAACATGCATCCCCGTGTACTGTACAAAATCACCGGATAAGATTACATTATCGGCCCAAACTGATAACCGTCCTGGAGGGAACCATCCCAGTACCCCATAAAATACCATGAGCATAATTAGACCAAACACAAAGTCTGGTAAAGACCAGCCCACAATAGCAAAAACACGGGTAATATGATCCAGAGGTTTATTATAGTTCTTTGCTGCAACCGTACCCAACCAAACCCCACCTAAGATCACAGGGATAATAGCGAATAAGGCCAATTCAAGGGTGGCAGGCAGTCTTGTCAGCAGAGCTTCTGTAACATACATATTGGCAGAAACAGAATACCCAAGATCACCCCGCAGAACGTTTTTCATCCAATTCACGTATTGGACAGGCATAGGTTGATCCAAACCGTATTTGTGAACTAGATCATCTAGGTTTTGATTTTTCAGCTCTTCTGGACTTTTTATATAAGCACTCACCAGCTGATATGGTGACAAAAACGACATGGCGAAAAAGACTAAGAGTGTAACCCCAAGTAATACGATGGGTAGAAACATCAATCGCCTCGCGATATAGGATAACATAATATTCTACTCCTCAGATGGCAAATGTTTGTAACGGCAGGACCGCCGAAGCGGTCCTACCTAATTCGTGTCTTACCGCTGCGCTTTTGAAATGGTATAGAAATCGTACTGGCAGCTGTAAGCTGGGCAGTAAACGAATCCTTCAACCCAATCCCGGTGGACTCTATGCTGTGTAGAGTCAATATACGGCATAGCAACGGCATATTCAAAAGAGAGATCCTGCAGTTTATAATACAATGCTTCCCGCTCAGCAGGATCGGTAGCGTTAATAGCTTGGCCAATCAAATCATCGAACTGGTCTTTAGCAAGATCAACCAATCCCTGTCCACAGTAGCCAGCAAAAGCACCGGCAGAATGCATATACGGTACATAGAAGTTGTGAACATCAGGGAAGTCCATAGCCCAACCCATAAAGAACACAGGTAGGGAACTAGCCCGCAGTTTTGTCAAATAAGTGGCCCACTGCATACCGGCTACGTTAACCTTAAACTTAGGATTGATCATTTCAATATTTGCTTCCAGGATTTCGGCAGCTGTCTTTCTCTGCTCATTACCTGTGTTGTAAAGAAGGGTCAGTTCAAAACCTTTCTCCCATACTTCACCGTCAAAGGCCTTCTTGAAATACTCTGTTGCCTTATCTAGATCATAGCTGTACCACTCCTGATCAGGGTTCACATAGGGCAGAACTTGTGGAGCTAGACCAACAGGCATAGTTCCTGCACCCATAGCTACATATTCAAGATATGAATCATAGTCAAAGGAGTAGTTAAAAGCTTTTCTGATGTTTATATCAGCAAAGAAATTGCTTGGGATACCCTTACCATCCAATTTACCGCTGCCTACAATGTCTTCATTCCCTTGCACTGGAATGCTGTAGTTGTACAGCAGGGTGGTGTTACCAATATAAGGTAAATCCTCAATGATAGTAATACCATCAACACCGCGCAGTTGATCCAAAAGATCAGTTGAAACATAGACTGCGTCAGCATCACCAGCTTGGAGCATTAGCTTCCGTGTGGTGGCTTCATCGATGTACTTAACGAATACGGTCTCTAGAGATGCAGGACCTTGCCAATACTCATCAAATCGTTTCAGGACAACTTGACCGCCACTTCGATCCCAAGCCTGGAGTTTAAATGGACCTGTACCATTAGCCTGTTCATACAGGGTCATATCTTCTTTTGCCTGGTCGTACCATTTAGCCCACGTATCTGGCTGGCCGTCCCATGCACCGTTAGCAATCATCCAATCTTTATTGAGGATCGAACTCCAGCTGCCGCCTTTACTCATAATCTGAATAAATGGTGGATAAGGAGCAGCTAAATGGAAGACAACGTCATCGCCGTCTACCTCAACAGAAGCATCCACTAAATCATAAGCTTTTCTAAGAACAGCAGGATCAACGTCTGTAATGTTCTCAAACGTCTCTGGACCACCAGCAAGAACGATCACGTCTTTCATGGTTTGAACGCCTAAGAGAGGCTCTAAGAACATCCATACAGGACCACCAGCTGGATCTGCCAGCATAGCTCGTTCAAAAGTGTATTCCACGTCTTCTGGAGTTAGTTCTGCACCATTGTGGAATTTAACTCCCTTGCGAATTGGAACACGCATGGTCTTACCATCAGCAGACAATAATCCATTCTCCACGCTGGGAACAGCTGTGGCCAGCAGAGGTACGATTTCGTCAATGTCTCCATCTGCATAACCAAAGAGGTTGTCGTAGAGTTGGTGGATTATTTCACCACTACCTGTGTCATACGCATAAGCCGGATCAAACGTATCTGGCTCACCAATACCAACATAGACAAAGGTATTGGGGTCATAAGGGGCCGCGCCGACAGGAATCGCAAAACAAATAACTAGCAACACGACAAGTACTGAATACAGCTTCGATTTCACTTTCTTCCCCCATTTTCTTTTTCGCCTAAAGGCGATGTATTGCATAAACCAGCGGTGTATCTCAATCGCTATCCATGACTGATACTCCCACTAAGTTCAGCTCTTCTGCACGGTGACAGGCAGCATAATGTCCACCTTCACCGATAACCTTCAGTTGAGGATCCTCCCGTCTGCAGATCTCTGCAGCATACGGACATCGAGGATGGAAATGACATCCTGACGGTGGATCAGCTGGGCTTGGTACATCCCCCTCCAGCACAATCTGCTGCTGAACTGTATCTGGGTCTGGATCTGGAATAGCTGACAATAAAGCTTCCGTATAGGGATGGAGCGGCTCAGCAAACAGATCATCTACATCAGCCATCTCCACAATTCGACCTAAATACATTACTGCCACTCGATCACTGATGTGCTGGACTACAGACAGATCATGGGCTACAAACAGATAGGTCAGACCGAATTCTGCCTGCAGATCCTCTAAGAGATTCAAGACCTGCGCTTGAATGGATACATCAAGAGCGGAAACAGGCTCATCACACACTACAAGGGATGGATTTAAAGCTAGGGCCCGGGCAATTCCAATCCGCTGACGCTGTCCCCCACTAAACTCGTGGGGAAATCTAGTCATATGATGGGAGCCTAAGCCAACAGCTTCCAGCAGCTGTTCTACCCGTTCATAACGTTCCCGCCTATTTCTCATACCGTGTGCCCGGAGAGGTTCGGCTACAATGTCCCGAACCCTCATCCTTGGATCAAGAGATGAATAAGGATCTTGGAAAATAATCTGCATTTCCCGCCTCAAATCCTTAATGGTCTCATTATTAACAGTCTGCCAAGTATCATTGACATGAATGCGAATATCCCCAGCACTCGGTTGGATTAAGTGCAGTAAGCTGAGGCCCACAGTAGTCTTACCACAGCCGCTTTCACCGACTAATCCTAAGGTCTCGCCTTTCCGAACTTGAAAGTCTACCCCATCAACAGCTTTTACCAATCCCACTGTTCTGCGAAATAGACCTTTCGTTATGGGGAAGTGTTTCTCTAATCCCCGTACATCTAATAGAATCTCACTCACCGATCACACCTCTTCCTCCTAGCTCCCCCATTTACACACACCGCCAGCAGCGCACCATATGATGGTCATCCACATTGACAGCTGGTGGATCCTCTTTGCACTTGTCCACAGCAAAAGGACACCGTTCTCGGAAACTGCATCCCTGTGGAATATTCCGAGGATCTGGAACAACACCCTTAATAGGTACTAGGCGGTTCTTCCGTTTCCCCATTCTAGGAATGGACTTTAAAAGACCTAATGTGTAGGGATGGGCTGGATTGTGAAATAAGGTGCGAACGTCCGTATACTCCACCACTTTCCCTAGATACATGACCGCAACGTCATCACACATACGACTCACAACACCTAAATTGTGCGTAATCATCATAATGGCCATCTTATACTCTTCCTGCAGATCTTTCATAAGCTGCAGGATCTGAGCCTGAATCGTCACATCAAGGGCAGTAGTTGGTTCATCTGCAATAAGCAGGGTAGGGTTGCATGACAGTGCCATGGCAATCATCACCCGCTGACGCATACCGCCGCTCATTTGATGGGGATACTCACGGACCCGCTGCTCGGGACTGGGGATTCCCACCTTGGCAAGCATTTCTTCAGCTTGGCTCCAGGCCTGCTTCTCTGTGACGTTCTCGTGGAGCAAAATCGCTTCTACGATCTGCTGTCCCACTGTATAAACTGGGTTCAAGGAAGTCATGGGCTCTTGAAAGATCATGGCGATCTCATTTCCCCTAATCTCCCGCATTAAAGCTCCTGTAGGATCCTGCTGAGCAAGATCAATGACACCCCGTTCTCCACTCTGGAATAAAATCCGTCCAGAATGGATTTTCCCATGAGGTTTAGGTAAAAGCTGCATAATGGACATGGCAGTAATGCTTTTACCGCATCCGCTTTCACCTACAACTCCCAACACCTTCTGGCGTTTAATATCAAATGAAACCCCATTGACAGCCTTAACCACACCCTCATCGGTTTGGAAATAGGTGTGTAAATCCTCCACTGAGAGAAGTGTTTCAGGATCAAGTTGGGGGCTTTTAGCTGAGTCCATTGAATTGCTACCTCCGATTATGAAACAACTTATGGTTTCAAGTCCAAATTATCTATCAATTCTATACCCTGCTAGATGGGGTGTCAATGGATAATCGGAAATCTTTCCAAAATAATAACAGTCTTTCGTAGAACCTAATCCTATTTCCTGAAAAATCCGCACTTCAGAGGAAATAAAAAATCTGCTGGGTATGGTAACCCAGCAGACTATAAACTCTTTCTATTTTTAGTTGACGGGGAAGAGTTCATCAATTCGAGCTGTAACGTCATCTGAAAGTTCAACCTCTACTGCCTTAACATTTTCATCTACCTGTTCAGGACGGCTGGCTCCCACTAAGGCACTGGCTATGTTTGACTCCCGAAGAATCCACGCCAAAGAAAGCTGTGCTAGTGAAATGCCCAATTCTCGTGCAATATCCTCTAATTGATCTACTCTCTCCAAGACACCGCCTGCGATTAACTCCTTCACCCACTGATTGATTTCTTCATTGGCCCCTCGACTATCTTCTGGAATTACACCGCCTCGGTATTTACCAGTAAGAACGCCTTGAGCTAGAGGGGAAAACACTACCTGCCCAATTCCGTATTTTTCACTCACAGGAATGACTT
>JAAYRO010000094.1 GCA_012518735.1 Bacillota bacterium | reverse complement strand
CGAGTCAGGTGCTCTTTGTCTGCTGCATAACTCCTGGCCACAAACCCACCATTTAATGTAATAGCTGTGGCTAACGGATTAAACGCCTCATTAGCTACACCCTTTGGTGTGGTACCTGTAACCATACCCATGTCGGAAAGGGGAGACGCCTGTCCCTTCGTCAAGCCAAACACCCGATTATCATGGACAAGATAGGTAATGTTAATGTTCTTACGAACTGCGTGGAGAAAGTGATTACCGCCTTCAGCATATCCATCCCCATCACCGCCAATAGCAATGACAGTAAGGTCGCCGTTGGCCAGCTTAGCACCTGTAGCGGTTGGTAATGTTCGCCCATGCAGTGTATTCAAAACGTTACCTGTAATATAATGGGGTGTCTTACCAGCCTGACCAATTCCTGAGACAAACAATACTTCATTCTTTCGAAGCCCCAGTCCTTCCAAGGCTTCAGCTAAAGCGCTGACTATCCCAAAGTTTCCGCAGCCGGGGCACCAAGCTGTCTCTCTTGATACAACAAACTCCTTTTGGTTATTGACCAAGGCAGACACCTCCCTCAAGCTTATCTAAAATGTATTGTGGATTCATGGGTCGTCCATCATATCGTCTAATACTGCCATCTGGTTTCCAGGCAAACACCGAGCCTATAAGTGACTCCAGCTGCCCTGTGTAGTTACTTTCTACAATGAACTTCTTTCCAGAACCATGCAGTATCTTTCCGAGACTAGCTGGCAAAGGATAAACTTGTGGCAAATGGACAGCCTGAGCTTTACAACCTCTCTGCCTCAAAATCTCCACTGTCTCTTCAATGGCACCTTTCGTGGATCCAAACCCAATAAGAACGGCTTCCGGTTCTTCCTCCCCATATACAACAGGCTCAAGGGTTTCTTGTTCCACAAGCTTCATCTTGGCCATACGTTTTTCCATCATTTTAGCCCGAGTTTCTCCGTCTTCAATTAAGTGACCTTTTTCATCATGTTCGTCACCAGCACTCACAACGACACCTTCACCGAATCCAGGGTATAACCGTGGAGAAATACCATTCTCTGTAAACTTGTACCGCAGATAGTCATCTCCAGCTTCCTCTCCAGAAACAACTAGTCCTCGATCGATCTTTACCCGTCCTAAACTAAAAGGTTTCGTTGTAGAATACGAGTCGGCCAGGTGCTGATCGCTCAGCACAATCACGGGCATTTGATATCGCTCCGCCAAATTAAACGCATGACCCATCAGATAGAAAGCCTCTTCTAGATCGCCCGGTGCGAAAACGGCCTTTGGAAAATCTCCAAAGGAGGTCGCCACCACGAAACTCAAATCTCCCTGTTCGGTGCGAGTAGGAAGACCGGTGCTTGGTCCAGGACGCTGAGCATTAATGACCACAACTGGGACCTCAGCTGAACCAGCTAAGCTTAAAGCTTCCGTCATTAGGGCAAATCCACCACCTGAAGTAGCAGTCATGGCCCTTACTCCTGTGAAACCTGCACCGATCGCCATATTAATGGCAGAGATTTCATCTTCCGCTTGTTCCATAACAACAGAGCACTGCCGCCCATAATGAGCAACAAACTCTGTAACTCCTGTAGCAGGAGTCATGGGGTATGCGCTCATGAATTTGAGACCAGCAGCTAAGGCTCCTAATGATAGTGCATCGTTACCTTTAAGTAAGAGCCTCTCTCCCACATCACTATTTGGTTTAGCAGGTTTCGAACGATTACCAATGATTTTCTTAATCGCTTGAAAACCAGCCTCTGAGACTCTGCAGTTTCCTTCAACAACATCTTTCCCACGGGAAATGAACATTTCCGCAAGGGTTTGGTGCAAAACGGTAAGATCATCACTTAGAAACGCCCATATTGCGCCTGCTGCAACAGCGTTTGCCATTACCTTCGGCTGTCCCAGGTCTTGTACAATCGTCTCAAAGGAAATAGGAATGAAATTCTCAAGTGACTCTAATTCCTCTGCTTCACTTCCCAAAACTTCAGGATCGTAGATGACAGCACCGCTCTCACTTAACTCATGACCCCACCGTGTAACTGTAGTTTTGTCCAACGCTACAAGCAGGTCAATTCTGTTATCCCAGGTATAGATGGGCTTATCAGCAACTCGTATCTGAAAGAAATTGTGCCCACCTCGAATACGCGACTCATAATCTTGATGAGCAAATAGGTACCATCCTTCCTCTGCAATAGCCCGTAAAAGGATGTTGCCGACAGATACTAACCCCTGTCCCGCTTCCCCCCCAATTTTGATGTTGAAGGTTCTCATCATTCTCCTCCTAGAATTTGATGAACTTAGACTTTACTGCGCCACAAATAGGACACTTCTCTGGTGCTTCACCTTCTACTGTGTAACCACAAACATCACAAATCTGGATATCGCCAACAGCAATATCAGATTTCTCCATTACCTTTTTCTTTGCATCTGTATACATTTCTGCATGAATTTTTTCTGCTTCTAAGGCATAGTGAGTGGAACGAACTGCACCTTTTTCTTCCTGCAGTTCAGCAACTACTTTGTATGCAGGATACATCTCCTCCACTTCAAACGTTTCGCCGTTAATGGCATCTTGGAGATTTTCCACAGAATCCTGAATACCGCCTAACTCCCGGAGATGATTACGAGCATGGACAAGTTCTGCATAGGCAATGGCTTTGAAAAGACGAGCTACATTAGGAAAACCCTCTTTTTCTGCAATGGCACTGTAAATCTGGTACTTCATGTGTGCTTGGCTTTCACCAGAAAAAGCATCCCTTAAATTTTGTTCTGTCATAATTCTCATAAGTCTGAATTCCCCTTTCTTTAATGTAAGTATCAATTATTACTATACCACATATCCATATTAGTCATCAATATCAATAATCCTGCTAAACTTACTAGTATTCATTCCTAATAATCATCGCCCCAAAATGTAGGGTGGAAACAAATGTTTCACGCGGGGTATTGTGGGTAACCTGTGAATACTGTGGATAACTGTTTTAGAAAGACCGGGAGTGGAGCAATTCATTACCTCGTTTATCTGTTATTTTAAGGAGTTTGGCCTTCCTAAGAGTATACGTCATTCGGCGGGCTTGAGTTACTGGCATTTTAGCGGCCTGTGCCAACTCCTTATTAGAAAATGGGTCTGATAATTTGTCGGGAATAAGATTGACAAAATCAGATGGTTCTCCGAACTTTACCCGCTCCACTACTTTTACCAATCGACGATCAATAATACTAACACCCCTCCGGCGCCAGCTACCTTTTCCATCGAAACAGCGGAGCTGCTCTTCCACAACCATTACCACTTCTAAGGAAAAATTTTCTTCTTGTAGAACTGTGGGAATGTGCACTAATTCGGAAAAAACATCGTACACTGTCCCCTTCTTAGGCGATTTTCGCCTTCCTAACAACTCACCTGTCTCAGGCGCAACCTTTACAATATATCGCTCTACCGGAACAGGATAGACTAAGTGAACAGAATGCTCATGCAGCAAATCTGTGAGCTTATCTCGAATTCCGGAAAAATTCCCTGTCTGAATCTCCACCAAACGGTTATCCTGAATCACATCAATTACGTAGTTGCCAACCTTTCCTTCTACAATATCTCCTGGTTCATAAAAAAACTCTTTTAGGGCAGCATGTAAAGACATTTCATTCATAGTACCAATCAAACGGTTCCCCTCCAAATCAGCCAAACCAATAGATAACCGGTGATAACAGCCACGAACGTAAACGGAACACTGAACCGCATAAACTCACCGACACGTACCTCATATCCCTTTTTGTGAAGAATGCCCAGCGCTGTTATGTTCGCAGAAGCACCGATGGGCGTGAGATTGCCTCCAAGGGTGGCTCCAATTAGCAACCCGAAGTATAAAACGTAAGGCTCCACCTCCAAGATTGAAGCAATTCCAGCAGCTACAGGCAGCATAGTCGCTACATAGGGAATGTTGTCAATAAATCCAGAAAGCAAAACGGAGAGCCAGACGATTACAGTATAAACCACAAACAGGTTACCACCACCGATACGAACCAAGAGCTGACTGATGCCATCAAGAATTCCAACCCTAGTGACGGCACCAATTAAAATAAAGAGTCCAATTAATAGTAAAATGGTAAAATAATCAATTTCTCTCAGGGCCCTAGAGAAAACCTGAGAATTTTTCGTTCTTAAATACTCTCTCCCCATCCCAATCACCAGTAGGGTCACACAGATTAAACCGTTCGTAAGAGACGATTTGTTCGGAATAAAGGAAGCCAAAATCAAAAGAAAAATCATAGCTGCTAAAAGAATGGTGGGAAAGTAATCTCGAACAATTGTCCGACTCTGGGATTGAACAGCTTGGTTATGATTCCGCAGTAGATACCATAACACAAACGTGGACGCAAGGGCACCACCTTGGACTATCCAGAACAATCCAACCCGACCCTTGAACACAAAAAAGTCAAGGAAATCCATACCTGCAAAGCCGCCCAAGAGAATGGAGGTTGCATCACCTACTAAAGTTGCTGCTCCCTGAAGATTGGACGAGATGGCAATGGCAATAATGCTTGGCACAGGAGAAATACCTAATTTCTCAGAAACCGTTAAGGCCACTGGGGCCACCATCAACACTGTTGCCACATTATCTATAAAAGCAGATATTATGCCTGCCATAAAAGCTAAGGATATAACAGCCCACTTTACATTAGGAGTCTTTTCGATCATCATATCAGCCAACAATGCAGGCATTTTCGAATCAATAAACAAGGAGACAATCCCCATTGTACCGCCGATCATCAAAATGACGTTCCAGTCTACTGTCATAAAAGCTTCCTGAAGTGGTACAATTCCCAACACGATTAGAACGGCAGCAGAAGTAAGAGCAATATGGGCTCTCAAATTTGGAAATAACAGCAGCAGAACATAGGTAATAGCAAAAATTATAATGGTGACTTTGACCATTGGTCATTCCCTTCCTATAATGAGATGCCACTCACAAGAGACAATTTCTCCCAATAGAGTCTTAAGTCCTTCACCCAAATGCCCTTCCTGTTGACTTTCCCCAAGGATATTGGTACAATAGTCTCAAATTGATAATATTGAAAAGCTTTGAAAGGGAGTAGTATGAACTTGGAAAGTTTTAGAGAGCTGCCGGTATGGTGCAAGGCAGTACTTATCCATTCAGAACTCGCCCAGGAGCTGCTGAGATGACCTTGTTCTAAAAGTAGTCTCAGCCGGTTATACCGTTATCATTTTAAGTGGATAGTGCATGCTATCAATTAGAGTGGTACCGCGGAAATCTTTCGTCTCTATACGGAGAAGAAGGATTTTTTTATTATAGAACGGCACAAGGAGGCAATTGACTTGGCAAAACAATATGATCCCCAAGCAATTGAGAAAAAATGGCAAGATATTTGGGAAAAAGAAGGCACATTTAGAGCCAGTAATGATCGGAGTAAGCCGAAATTCTACGCTTTAGTTGAATTTCCCTATCCATCTGGGGAAGGACTCCACGTAGGACATCCCCGTCCATATACTGCTCTGGACGTTTTATCTCGCAAACGAAGAATGGAAGGGTATAATGTACTTTTCCCCATGGGTTGGGATGCCTTTGGACTTCCTGCAGAGAACTATGCAATTCAAAACAAGATTCACCCCGCTGTGATTACAGAGCGGAATGTGACCCGTTTTAAAGAGCAGCTCCGTTCATTGGGGTTTTCTTTTGACTGGTCACGCGAGATCAACACTACAGATCCAGCGTATTTCAAGTGGACCCAATGGATCTTCCTTAAGATGTTTGAAAAAGGACTGGCCTACAAGCAGGAAATGCCCATTAACTGGTGCCCAGCCTGTAAGGTTGGTCTAGCTAATGAAGAAGTAGTCAACGGCGGCTGCGAACGCTGTGGTCACGAAGTGGTTACGAAAGTGAAAAACCAATGGATGCTTAAAATAACAGCTTACGCAGAACGCTTAATAAATGATCTTGATCTCGTTGACTACATCGACCGAGTTAAGACCCAGCAGCGCAATTGGATTGGACGTTCTGAAGGAGCTGAAGTAAGCTTCCAAATTGTAGATACCGATGAAGTCCTAAAGGTCTTTACAACCCGTCCTGATACTTTGTTTGGAGCTACGTATATGGTTATCTCACCTGAACATCCTGTTATTGACAAACTCGGTGACCTGATTGCCAACATGGATGAAATCAGAGACTATCAGGAAGAAGCGCACAAAAAGACCGACTTTGAACGGGCTGAACTAAATAAAGAAAAGACCGGGGTAGAGATAAAGGGCTTGAAAGCAATTAATCCTGTGAACAACAAGGAAATTCCCATCTGGATCTCTGATTATGTGTTAATGACCTATGGTACAGGTGCAATTATGGCTGTTCCTGGTCACGATGAGCGAGACTGGGAGTTCGCCAAGAAATATGGACTGCCCATTGTTGAAGTGGTTGCTGGGGGAGATGTAAGCACTGCAGCTTACACCAATACTGAAACGGGCATTATGGTCAACTCTGGCTTCCTCAATGGTATGGATGTAGAGGACGCCAAAAAAGAGATTACTGCTTGGCTGAAAGCGGAAGGGTTAGGTGCTCCTAAGGTCAATTACAAACTGCGCGACTGGGTGTTCTCACGACAGCGTTATTGGGGTGAGCCCATCCCCCTCGTCCATTGTGAGAAATGCGGCTGGGTGCCTGTTCCAGAAGACGAATTACCAGTACTTCTACCAGATGTGAAAAACTACGAACCTACAGATACAGGAGAATCACCCCTCGCTAAAATTCGCGATTGGGTCGAGACAACGTGTCCTACCTGTGGCGGACCAGCCGAAAGAGAGACTGATACCATGCCTCAATGGGCTGGATCATCGTGGTATTTCATTCGCTACACCGATCCTCACAATGACGAGGCTTTAGCCAGCAAAGAAGCGATAGACTACTGGATGCCAGTAGACTGGTACAACGGAGGTATGGAGCATACTACACTCCATCTATTGTACTCTCGATTCTGGCATAAATTCCTATATGACCTTGGAATCGTGCCCTCTCCTGAACCATATCAGAAACGAACATCTCATGGTATGATTCTAGGCGAAAACAATGAAAAAATGTCTAAATCACGGGGCAATGTCATCAACCCAGATGATGTTGTCAACGAATATGGAGCAGACACACTTCGGCTCTACGAAATGTTTATCGGCGATTTTGAAAAGAGCGTGCCGTGGAGCCAAGATGGAGTAAGAGGCTGCCGTCGATTCCTCGATCGATTCTGGAAACTGCAGGAAATGGTTATGCCTGGGACAGAATATACTTCTGAACTAGAAACGAAGATGCATCAAACCATTAAAAAGGTTAGTGAAGACTACGAAAATCTTAAATTCAACACAGCAATCGCTGCTCAAATGGCCCTCTTAAATGACATACTTCAGCGGGGAACCATTAACGAAGCGGAAATTAAGACTATGCTGATCCTCTTAAATCCTGTAGCGCCCCACATTACGGAAGAAATGTGGGTAAACCTTGGATTCCCAGGAATGGTTAATGAGCAGTCTTGGCCTACTTGGGATGAGGAAAAAACAGTGGAACAAACTGTTGATATTGCAGTACAGGTGAATGGTCGAGTACGTGGTCAGATTACTGTAGACCTAACAGATCCGGTGGAACTTGCTCGAGCGAAAGCTCTAGACAATGAAAACATTCTGCGATTCGTGGAAGGTAAGACCATTGTGAAGGAGATTTATGTTCCAGGACGGATATACAATATTGTTGTGAAAAACTAAAAAAATAACGGTTCCTCACACGAGGGACCGTTATTTTTATCTATAACTCTACTATGATTTCTGCGTAAAAAACCGATGCAGGGTCTTGCCGCTCTTGCAGCGCAGCGGCCATTGTTTCAATGGTTCGTTCCACCTTACCAGAAAACAAGACCTTTTCACCAAATACTACCTTTATAGGTTGATCCAGATCTACCATCTCATCGTTTAGTCGAATCTTAAGCACCTTTACATCACTTTGCTCAATCTGAATCGTTTGATCCTCGTAGGAAGCGATTACGGTGGCACGAGCCTGCTGATCTTCTTCCCGAATCCCTAACCAGTAAAAGCGGGTATGAGTAACATCATCCTGCCGCCAAACCACTCGATTGGGATAGGGATCTCGCACAAACTTAGCCATCCAAGGTACAGCTGCCCTATCCACCCTATTCATCCAATGACCATAAGTAGGATAAATGGCTACCCAATGTTTGTACCCTTCTGGATCAGCTTCTTGAAGTTCTTCAAGCCATTCGCCCCATTCTTTAGCCACTGTATTTCGATTATAAGCTTTGTCCTGTCCACCCATATGGATAGTAAACCCTATGTTCCGTAATCCGTACGGTTCTGCATCGTTGGGGTGACCTGCCATCATGGCCGCCGCAGCAAAACGATCAGCCATACGCGGCGCTAACTGGTAAACCCCATCTCCGCCAGCTGAATAGCCCATCAAATAGACTCGATTCGGATCAACGTTTTCTAAGACCACTAAAGTAGAAATGAGATAATCAAACAACGGATCAATATGGGGTTTATGCCATAAATTCCAGTCATTACTGGGTGCTCGCGGGGCTAGATAAATGCCTTCTTCTGGCTCATATAACCCTTTCTGATTTTCCCACTGTTGATCGTTCACTTCTGGTGTTGTTCCACCGCCTCCATGCATGGATATATAAAGACTGCGTTTTCCTTCTACTGGTTCACCAAAAATCTTGTAGTCAAACTTCATGCTCACGCCGTCAACTGTAATCACTCGAGCATCTAAAGCCTCTTGACGAGAGGCAGCAATCTGCTGCTTCATATCCTCCCAAAGAATCTCGAAGGCTTCTTCCGCTTCTTCCTTAGTCAAAGGCTGTTGTGCAAAAGACTGTTCAGATAAGGGCTCCCTCTTCTGAACATCCTCAGCAACATATTGTCTTAACTCCTCCACTGCTGTTCCTCCGTTTGCTTCTATAATTCCAGGGAAACCCATCATGAATATAACAAAAACAATTGGCAGTACATTACTACGCCGATGCACTTCTTCCCTCCTCAATAAACTTATTCCTTCAAAGTTCCTTGAGCGATGGAATCTTCGATGATCCACTGCACATATTTACCCAATATGGATGAAGCTTCTTTCACTGGCTCCATTCTTTTTTTCACCTGCTCACTCGTTACCTGATGCATCATCCAAGTTCCACCATTGGTTTTGTAGTTGTGAATGAGAGGCTGCAGGCGATCAAGACAGGCAGCAAACTTTGCCTCTGCAGTTCGACCCTCCTCGAACTCCTCCCAAAGAGCTCTGTATTCATCCCGTTGATCGGCAGGTAAAAGGCCGTAAATCCGATCAGCCGCCGCCTCTTCCCGCTGGGCTTTGTCTAGATTAGCTTCTGGATCATAACAAAAAGTATCTCCAGCGTCGATCTCTACAAGATCATGGAGCAGGACCATTTTAAGAACCTTCGTTAAGTCTACAGGTTCAGCAGAGTACTCCTGCAAGACCATGGCCATTACTGCTAAATGCCAAGAATGCTCCACGTCATTTTCACGACGGGAACCATCTATCAACAGATTCTGACGATAGATCTGTTTTAGTTTATCGATTTCAATAATAAACTGAATTTGCTGCTGTAACCGCTCAGTAAACAATGATCTGCTCCTTTTACCGTTCATCTTTGAAGTACTTTACTGTTTTCTTGAGACCTGTTCGAAAATCTGTTAAGGGTTCCCATCCTAACTGCTCTTTGGCTCGAGTAATGTCTAGAGCACTCCGTTCTAAGTCACCCACCCGTTCGCCCCCGTGTTTTAGAGGTATTTCATGTTTGCCAGTAACATCCTGCAAAAGCTTATAAACAGCGGCTGTAGATACCTCAATCCCTGTACCAATATTGATTACCATATTATCTCCCTTGGTTAGGGCCAACATATTCGCTCGAGCCACGTCTTCAACATACACATAATCACGGGTACAACCTTCTGGCATATGGGAATAGGCATAGAGGGTAGACGCCCGATCATTAAGCAAATTGTCTAAAAAAATGGGTGTAACACCGCATTCCCCTTCTGCAATCTGACGGGGTCCATATACATTGGCATACCGTAAGACTGTATACTTTAGACCATGTGTCAACCAGTAAAAGTCAAGATACCGCTCACTTATGTACTTCGTTATGGCATAGGGTGAAACAGTGCTAACCGGTGATGTTTCCGGTGTAGGAATCACCTCTGCATCCCCAAGAAGTGCACCCCCTGTTGAGCTGAAGATGAATTTTTTCACATTATTCTTTACTGCCAGCTCCAGTAAGTTCAAAATTCCCATGATATTTATGTCCGCATCTTGAATCGGATTCTCTACAGAAGCGGGAACAGACTTTTGTGCGGCGTGATGATTAATTACGTCGATTTTTTCTAACTCGAACACCTTTTCCACTTCAGGGGAACGAATGTCTAATAAGTAAAACTTGGCCTGGGGATTAACATTCTCTATTCGTCCTGAATAGAGGTTATCCACAACCACTACATCGTGTCCGGCTGCAATATATGCATCCACAACATTTGAACCAATAAACCCGGCTCCACCTGTCACTAGAATTTTCACGCTTACACGCCCCTTGTCTCCAGATTATCTTACGCCGCCACCGCCGCCACCAAAGCCACCTCCACCACCACCAGAAAATCCACCACCTGCACCACTGCCCGATGAGGTTTGGCCAGTTGCAGTTGAAACAGACTGCTGAAAACCCCGCTCCATGGTAGTAGGCATGGTTGACAAATGATGAATTGATCCTACATGGTGATACATATACCACTGATAGCCAAATACATACCCGTCATCCTCAAAATTTGGAAAGACGATTTCCAACTGCTGCATAACTTTTTCAGCCACACCTAATGTGACTGCATAAACTAAGTAATGCTCCCAAACGATCAAAGATGGAACCGTATAGTGCTCCAATTGGGAGAAGTCTTGAAGAAACTTCCGAAACCCTTTCCATTGGGCATACTGAGTACTGCCTTGTGGAGAACGACGGTTAAAACCAACTCCTGTAATAATCAGCACAAATCCCACAATAACCAATGCAGCCCCACTGATGATCATGCCAGAAACAAATGACGCCACTGCTAGAACCAATCCACCAATACCTGGTAAAAGCAACCAACGAAGTTTCTTTGCAGCCTCTTTATCAAAGAAGCACTTCTCCTCTGCGGCAGTACTTACTGTTTCTGTCCAATCGGACCAAAACTCAGCAAACTGCCGCCGATTCTTTTTGGCAAACGCTTGGATTTCTTCTAAAGTAACCTCACCGTCCCCAACCTCTTCGAACAAAAAGTGCAGCAGTTTCTTCTCATAGCTGTTTAATGCGTCCATTTGTCTTTCGTCAACTGAACTAGGGACGAACTTAAAATCGGCAGTTTCAGACTTCTTCCTTCTTCCCTTCTCTGCCTTGGAGACTTCAGCAATAGTCAAATAACCCTTACGGGCTAAATCCAATAGGGTAGCCGTAAGGTCCGCCGAAGTTGTCTGCCCTTTACGATACAGTACTCCCAGTTCTGCCGGAGGGTATGGAGCAGGTAACTCCCGATAATACTCTCCAGAAAAGTCCGGGGTAAATTCCTTACCATATTTTGACCAGTACAATACTGCAATATATATACCGCCTACAACCACTACTAATCCTAAGATCTTGTCCCACAGATTGAGTTGACGCAGACGGTTGCTCTTTGCTGCCCACTTTGTTTCCTCATCTATTATAGATGACAGCCCATCTCTGCCAGAAAAGCGAGAGGCACCAGGTACTAGCTGGGGTGGAAACGTAACACGTCCTTCGAGAAAAGTCTGTGCAGGTAAGGGACTTACTTTCCACACTACCTGCTCACCGGAAACAATCTGGACCGTTCCAGACAAGGGACCATGTCCCCACGCCCGTATTTCCTCTTTAGAAGCCCCTGGCGGCAGGTTTAGCTCCACACTTACTACTTGATGTTCTTGTTCCCACTGCTTACCTACAAACTGCAGGTAAAGTTCAGCTGTATCCGAGTGAACAATGATGGCGTTGTCTATTACGTAACTTAATCTAAAGGTACGAGTCTCGTCTACTGCCTCAAAACTCCAATCAATGTAAACTTCCTCTGGCTCGTATCGGACAAAGAAGGTGCCGGCTGGTCCTGGAGAACTCTGATCTAAACGTTTGTAATCCGCCCCTCCCTCTGAAAGGCGGATGTCTCGAACTTCAATACCACCGGTGGTAGGTATCCATTGGTACATACCAGTAAACGCACCTTGAAACCGAACGGTGCGCTGCTCCATAACATGGATTGTACCTTGAGCATCTATAGTTAAGCTGATCTCAAGATCAGTATACTCATAACTCCTTGCCTCTCCCAGCCCAAAGGGTACCAATAACAATATTAGAATAATAAACCCGATTGTTTTTCTCATAATCTAACTCTTTCTAGAAAAGTCTACAATCACATTTTCTCGTTCGCCGCCGTCTAGCTCATAAAAGGGCATAGGTCTAAATCCATAGATCTTAGCAATAATATTGGAGGGAAACACAGCTGTGCGAATATTGTATCTCTGAACTGTATCGTTATAGAACTGACGAGCATACGCTATTTTCCCTTCCACATCAACCAACTGTTCCTGCAGTTTTCGGAAGTTAGCATCAGCCTTCAATTCAGGATAGTTTTCTGCCACAGCGAATAAACTCTGCAGCGTATTTCCGAACTCTTCTTCCGCTTTTAGTTGATTCGTAAGGCCCTTAGAACGGAGTGCCTTAATTCGTGAATCGGTCACATTCTGCAGAGTCTCCTGCTCATGGCTGGCATAACTCTTTACTGTCTCTACTAGATTAGGAACCAAGTCATACCGCCGTTTGATCTGAACATCTACCTGCGCCCAACCATTTTTCACCCGTTGTTGAGCAGCCACCAAAGCATTATACTGAAATACAAGATACACCAACAATCCCAAAAGACCGAGCCACACCCACATTTTCCCACCTACCTACATTTAATTAATACCACTCCTTCGGAATCGGTTCATTGTCAATAAACAAATCTGGATCCCTTCTCAAAAATTCCATGGTTAAATCTACCATGGGAACAACTTCAATTAAGACACTTACTGCATCGCCGATTTTCCCTTTCTTAGCTGCTCCAATGTGTAATAAGGGTTCCTCTAGTTTCCCATAATGCTGTGAAATATCTGGAACAGGACTGGAATGCCTTTTCATGGGACGATCGATCAATCTGCCATCTGGTGTGAGAATCTTGAAGTATTGATGACCCTCCGTAAGACGATTGGGGATATTGGCCCATTCCTCAACGCCATGAATAATTGTATTCCGCGTCGTACTGGCGCCTAGAAACAGGATCTTTGCATCTCGATCATACAGTTTTCCCCAGCAGCCTTCTCGAGGACAGGGTGTATCAAACCGTTCTTCTCCAGCTGTGTATTGGGCTGCATCACGGCCTAGAGCTGCCACCGAATGAGTTGGATGCCAAGAGCGGATGACACCAGGGCGTTTCATGAATAAGTTTGTCAAAATACCAACACAAGATGGTTCATTAACTACATCAAAGACATTGTATTCATTGTTCATCTGTCTCCACGTATGGGTCGGGAAAATCAATAAACCGTCTGCTAAATACTCTATAAAAGCATCTAAAACAGTGTCTGCCCCGTTTTCCACCTCACCAATTGCCTTCATGGACGAATGGATCAGCAGAGTGTCTTCTGGTTCAACCCCAATGGCCTCAATATGTTCAAGTAGATCTTGTTTTGTATACATAGTATCCTCCATAATAGACTATTATTCTGATTTTTTGAGAATGTATTGTCGGAATTCTTCAGGGTTTTCTAAGGAAAATTCAAATGTTACTGCACCGGGATAACCTGAGTCCATTAAATTGTGGATAATGCCGATATAATCCAATGTACCTTCACCTAAGGGTAGATGTTCGTCAATGACCCCATGGTTGTCGTGCAGGTGAACATGAAAAATGTGTTCTGACAGTCGATTAAGGTACTCTGAAGCCCTGTAACCTGATACAGCAGCATGCCCAATGTCTAGTGTAATCCCAACATTAGGTCGATTCACCTTATACAGCAGTTCTTCCATTTCCTCAGGACTGCGGTACATCTCATGGGGAAACACTAGATTCTCTACTGCTAAAATAATATTTGGTGCGTAATCGGCACATTCTTTCAATGCCTGAACCACATTCTTATCCTGCTTCTCTACCAACTCTCGTTCTTCTCGAGTGGGACGATACACCTGCTTGGACCATTCTCCCGGCGGCATCGTAAGAATCCCCATCATCCCATGAACCACTACTACAGTTGAACCAAGCTCTTTAGCTAAATCAATAGAGTCTTTCACCTCGTTAATGGCTACATTGCGCACTCTGCGATTTAGACTTCCTAAGGTCACATCTAGAATCGGAGCGTGAATCACTGTGTTGACACCTAAGCGTTCTCTCACAGATTGAAGTCGCTCAAGATAAGAAGCATATTCCTCTTGAGGCAAATACGATTTTAGATTTTTTATTTCAAAACCTTGAATTCCTGCATCCACAGCTCTCTGCAGATATTCTATGCTGTGATGTGGTCGATAAACAGTGTAATATTTCACTGAACATTCCCCTTTACAGTCCCTCTATGATGTAGACTATTCAAGAACCGGTACTAAAACCCTTTCCATTTCATACATGATAAACCTTAGATCTTTCCAATCTCATTATATTCAATCGATTCTTGGTTGGAGTTCTTTAGCTGGGCAGTAATATCCGTTTCTTCCACCAATTGCAAAAACATCCTAACCAATCTAGGATCAAATTGAGTACCAGCACCTTCCTCTATTCGGTCAAGCACCTCCTTCAAACTCAAAGCCGGTTCATGCCGGCCAAAAAGGGATACCTCAAAAGCATCAATAATTGCAAAAATTCGAGCTAACAAAGGAATTTCCTTGCCTCTAACGCCTTGGGGATATCCCGTCCAATCCCAATGTTCATGGTGGGCTAAAATACCCTCTGCCACCGGCACCAAATTGTGGGAGACTAAGGCAATACGATAGCCAACTTCACAATGACGGCGGACTATGGCCAGCTCTGACTCTGTTAAGGGACCGTCTTTGTGGAGAATAGATTCAGGTATGATCCCTTGTCCAATATCGTGCAGCACGGACAAGAGATCGAGATCATTCAATTCTCGGGAAGTAAGACCCAATTGACGACCGAAGGCATTTCCCAGAACTCTTAGGTTATAAATGTGGTCTTCCGATTCTGGAGTCCGCTCTTCCAGTATTCGCCGGAAAGATGCCAACAAGCCACTGCGAGAACTATCGTTACTTGTGATTTTCTCACGATACATTTGATTCTCTGCTTGTTTAAGAATGTCGGTAAAGTCTTGATGAGAAATACTCTTAGTAGCTGAACCTAAAGATACATTGAGTGCGATTGGCTTATCACCTGCTTGAGCACAAAACCTGCGAATTCGACTGCAAATTTGATTCACCTGTTTTTCGCTGGTCTTAGGTAAGAGAACAACAAATTCATCTCCGCCCCAACGAGCGATAACACTTCCTTCACCACATGCCTTTTTCAAAACTTGGGAAAACTTAATCAACAGCTTATCACCTTCGTGATGCCCTAATGAGTCGTTCACTAACTTAAGACCATCGAGATCAGCCATAATAATACTTACAGGTAATTGATTGTCCTTATCAAGACGCCGCATTGCTCCTTCGAAATAACGGCGATTATACAGGCCTGTTAGGGAATCATGGAATGTAATATACCGCAGCTCTTCTTCTGCTTTTTTCTGTTCAGTAATATCAACTCCAATCCCCAGAACCCCCATAATCTCCCCATTTTCCTTTCTCAATACGGTCTTAATAGTACGCATAACGTGCTTCTCGCCATCGGCAAAAGTTAATACTTCTTCAAACTGCTGAGGTTCATTTGCCGCCAATGTTTTTTCATCTGTAATACGACAAACACGCTTTTCATCAGGTGTGACCAAACATCTCTCCGTGTTTATTCCTACCTGTTCTCGAAAGTATTTGTTCATGAGCAAACGTTTGCCATCGGGCGCAGTCAACCAGATTCCAACAGGTGCGTTATCTAGAATGGACTGGAGGAACTTCTTCTCATTCTCCTTAAGCTGATCTCGAGAACGGTAATAAACCTGTTCCATCTGTTTGTTGTGAGCTGTTTCATGGAATACTGTTACAAAGCAACCGGGGACTGTTTGGAAAGCCCTGACTGTGAAGTGTTTGCCTAATGACTCTGCATATTGTTCAAACTCTTGCGGCATGCCCTTTAATGCTGCATCTCCGCAGCGTCTAATCCATCCCTGTTCGGTTTCTGACAGTACTTCTGATACAGTCTTGCCTATTACATCTTGTGCTTTTAGATCCATTATTTCTTCAAAGGCTCTATTTAC
Organism: Bacillota bacterium; assembly: GCA_012518735.1. GTDB lineage: Bacteria > Bacillota > Limnochordia > Darwinibacteriales > Darwinibacteriaceae > JAAYRO01. The sequence continues at coordinate 935 of JAAYRO010000094.1, read as the reverse complement.
ATCAACAAAGCGATAATCCGTAGAACGATTTTCTTCGTTTGTGATGATTTGGTACAGGGCAATTCCGCTTGGAGACTCGCGAAATAGGCTTTCAAAACGTTGGGAAGAGCGGCGTTCATGATAGACCAAATAAGCACACAATGCAATTACCACTGCAGCGAAAAACGACATAATCCCCACCCCCTCGGCAAAATATGTCATACATTCCTTACACCACCCATTCGAAAGCCCCTATATAAACCTTGTACAGGCTTAAGCCATTACGTCATGGTTTCAGAATCTGTTCTGCCTCCATCATTATCTCAGCAATCGTATACATATTAGTTACAGAACCAACCCCTAGTTTGTCTGTCAACTTGTAATAATCCAAACAAGTGCCACAGCTCAAAACCTCAACACCTTTAGACTCTAGCAGCCGTAAGTCCTCAAGGACCTCAGAGCCTTCTGTAGATAGCCACACTCCACTGTTGTACAGAAGAATGGTAGAAGGTAAATCATCAAGTTCTGTCAGGGCATAAACGTATCCGTTCATTAACACTTCCCCTAATTGATCGTCTCCCTGCCCCATGCGATTAGAAGATAGGACTACAACAGTATTTTTTATAGCCTTATCTTGATGAACCTGTGGCACACTTACGTCCTTTGAACTATCCCCCAGTTTAATCTGGACCACATATTTATTACTGTCAAGGGATTGGGAGGCAAAGACTAGATTCTTTTGGACAGCCATCTTCTCAAGGTTCTGGACAGCAATAGGATTATCCACTATCACCTCTATAACACCTGCTGTCATGGTGTTCAGTGCCTTTTTCGTTTCTATCACTGGGAGGGGACAGCCCAACCCCCTTGCATCAATAGTCTTTTTCACTGAACAATAATCTCCTTTTCTCGTTTTTCCACAACCTGACCCACAATACCACAAGGAAGCCCCAATG
>JAAYRO010000012.1 GCA_012518735.1 Bacillota bacterium | reverse complement strand
GTTAAGTACGGAGCAAAAATGGCTAAAAACACAAACACAACCAGCACGACCAAACCGAATACAGCCAGCTTATTGCGGCAGAACCGCTTCCAGACTTTCTTACCAGGCGAATCCATCTCAAGCAGCTTCCCGTATTCTTCCATATCTCCTTTCCCCCTTTACTCATACCGAATCCTTGGATCTACTAAAGCATAGGACAGATCAGCAATAATACTGCCCACAAAGATCAACACAGCAAACATTAAGTTAATCCCCATCATAACCGGATAATTCCGTTCATTCACGGCCTGAATTGCAAGGGATCCTAAACCGGGCCAGGCAAAAATGTTCTCCACTATTACTGCCCCTGAAAAAATGCTGGGGATCATAAAACCAACTAAGGTTAAGATAGGAATAAGGGCATTCCGCAGCGCGTGTTTGTAAATAACAACTCGTTCCTTCAAACCTTTTGCCCGAGCGGTCCGTAAATAATCCTGGCTGATCACTTCTAATAGGCTCGAACGCATATACCGGGCAATGCTGGCAATAGTTCCTAAACCTAATGTCAGCGCGGGCAGTGTCAAATACCGCACATAGCCCATGAACGTACGGGCTTCACCTGCTAAGAAAAATCCCCCTGCAGGAAGCACATTGAGTTTCAGAGCAAATAAGTAAAGCAGCAGAAGGCCGAAAAAGAAGCTGGGTACAGAAATCCCTACAAAGGCAAAGAACGTAATAATATAATCTAAAAACGAATACTGATAACGAGCTGAAAGAATCCCTACTGGAATCCCAATCCCCCAACCTAGAATAATAGAAGAAACAGAGAGCAGTATGGTAGCTGGCATCCTCTCCTTAATTAGATCAATGACCGGCCGCCTTGAAGAATCAAAGGAACGACCTAAATCGCCCTGCAGTACTCTTCTGAGCCAGTTGAAATACTGGACAGGAAAGGACTCATTTATGCCCAACTGAGCCTCTCGCTGGGCAATAACCTCTCCATCTATATTTGGTACACCCCGTAAATGACTCACAGGACTTCCAGGTGCTATTGTAATCACAAAATACAATAACACGGTAAAGCCCAGCAGGACTGGAATTCCCTGTAGGAAAATCCTGCGGAGCAGATATTTCCACATACAATCACCTCATTTGAGGGGAACAGCAGACCGCTGTTCCCCAAAATATCCTATTCAGCCAACCACAAACTGCGCAGCAGTTCTCCACCTGCTAGAGGACCTAGTGGGCCAGGCTCTGTGTCAATACCCTTGACCCGTTCATTCATGGCACTAATTGTCACACCGTAGTTTAGGAAAAGGTACGGCAGCTCATAGTTAATGATCTGCTGCCACTCGGCGTAAATCTCTTTCCGCTTCTCCTGATCCGTCTCTTTTCGACCCAGTTCAATTAACTCATCTGACCGATCGTTGTAGAAACCAGGATCGTTCCAAGGAACACTGGAGTGCCAAATAGCATATGGATCTGGATCTACTGAGAGGCTCCACCCCATGGTAAACATATCAAACTCACGGGCATCGACTCGATCTACGGCTGCACTAAACTCCATAAACATCAGATCAACCTCAATGCCAATATCCTCCATGTTCTGCTGGAAGAGCAGGGCCATCTGCTCTGTCAGTCGGCTCCCATCTGGAACCAGAAGCTCAAATTGCAGACGCATACCATCCTTGGTTAAAACACCATCTTTCCCCGGTGTCCACCCCGCTTCAGCCAGCATCTTCTTGGCTAACTCAGGGTTATAGGAGTAGGAATTGATCCCTTCATCTGAATAAGCCCAAGAAGCTTGGGGCATAGGTGCATTGGCAATAATCCCAAATCCTTCCCGAATCACATCAACATACGTTTCTCGATCAAAGCCATAAGCTATGGCCTGCCGGACAGCTGCATCCTTAAACTTATCCAAACGGAGGTTAAACGCCATATAGTTATAGCTCAACGCCTCGTATACATAAATATCGACAAAATCAATGTCACTTACCTGAGGTACGTGCTCTGGCGAAAGACCAATAAAGTCTACCCGTTTCTGCTGAAGATAAATGGGAATAGCGTCTTCAGCAACCTTTTGGAATACGAGGGTGTCAATATTGGGTCTGCCTAAGAAATACTCTTCATTTGCCTCTAAGATCACATGCTGATCCGTTAGAAACTCTACAAACTTAAAGGGACCTGTTCCAATTGGATTCAAGTTGAACGCCAGCGTCTCTAACTCTCCTACAGGAGTTTGAGCTAACAGATGGGATGGGAGAATCCCATATGTAAAGGAAACTAAGAGAGGAGCATAGGGCTGAGCCGTACTGAATTTAATGGTGTAGTCATCGATTACTTCAATACCTGGCACCTCTAGTGCATTTCCTCCTTTGTAATCCTCTGCACCAACTAAGACCTTAAAGTCACCATAGCGAACACCTGTATACTCTGGATGGAGAATTGTCAAATAGGTGTACTCCACATCTTTCGCTGTCAGTTCTACCCCATCATGAAACTTCACACCCTTATGAAGGTAGAAGGTAATAGAAAGACCATCATCAGAGATCTCCCAACTTTTAGCCAGCTTAGGCTGTGGTTCTAAGTGACTGTCAATATAGATCAATCCATCAAAAACTTGATCAATAATGTACCCATCGTACACTTCCGTATTGAGAATGGGGTTAAACATTCCCCGGGGGTTTACAGTGATCCCGTAGCGGAATGTACCGCCCTGCACTGGAGTTTGCTGCCCTGCGGCAGTGAATGAAAATGCGAGAACCAGAACAAGTACAAGAACCATACTCTTTCTCATAATTATCCTCCTCTTGTCCGATCCACAGAGTAATATGGCCGTACGCACCAATCTGTGGATTATTTGATTGGAACTATTATTCTGCATAGATATGCAATATCCTTGTTTATTTTTACATTGTACGCAATTTAACAAAATAAACCCATTCCTGCAACACTCGAATGCAGAAATGGGTTCTTGATTAATATCCGCCTCAAGGCCTAGAGCGCGAACATCTAAAGATGGATTGTTCCATTGGAATTTTGTAGTACAATAAGGGAGAAGACACAAACTAGAAACTATCAGAAAGGACTGATCCTGTGGAATCTAAAAATGCGGCAGCTCTTGCCCTCATCATAATTGGTGCCTTTTTTCTATTGAAGAACCTCAACGTTTTACCAACCATGAACTGGAGTATTGTCTGGCCCCTTCTCATAATCGGTTTGGGAATTGCCGCCCTATATCAGTCTGTGACCAATCGAAAAACAGTCTCTAACAGTGAAACTTGGGTACAGGTAGGTGATTGGGAAACAGATAATCCTATCCTCGCTAAGCTCATTGGGGCCATTGTTATTGTTTTTGTCGTCGCTGTTGTAGGCTTTGTCTTATTAGGAGTCATAGCTCCCATCTTTCTCTTCGTCCTATTCCTCGTTCCCGTTATCCTGTTCTTCCGCTTAGGAGCAGCATTCTTGAAGTTTTTGATTCCCATAGGCATTTTCCTAGCACCTTTTCTCTTGATTATTTGGCTCCTATCACTGCTTTTCTAAGCCAAAGAGACCAAATACTCCCTATCCCCTTTCACTGGTTCTCCCGGACTATAACGCCAACGCCGTAAGTTCGTGGGAGGACCAGTGTTACCATCTCATCTTTACAACGTCCCCTGTCATAGGTTGAGAAGCTAAGAACGGTGAATTTGGGTCATGTTCCCTAAGATTTTTCTGTCCAGAGGTTGGGTTGTGATTTGCATAACAGTACAAACAGCCATGACCGCATGTGTTATAAGCTCCAATATCAATACTTGCTGCACACCTGCACTCTCTTCGCTGATTCCGATCCTTTTTAGCCTTAAGGGGTACACCTGAAATCTTCTTAATCAGCTCACTGTCTATACAAGCACCCGGTCTAATTCCCACTTCTGTTAAATCCACCGCTTCTGCGCAGGTAGAAAGGGTTATGCCGTAAGCGTCCCCCAAATCAGCTAAGGCAGATCCTAACTCATACATTTCCCCTTCTGTAAGGCTTCTCAGATTTAGCCCCTGAGTGTTGCGTTTCGTTTTCCCATAAAGATCGACAAAACTAATGACACACCGCTCTGTATAACCAGCAAGCTGTCTTC
>JAAYRO010000093.1 GCA_012518735.1 Bacillota bacterium | reverse complement strand
TATTACCCTGATAAAACAGTTGTGGGCTGGTGGAAGGTGGGCTATCCAGAGTATTTTGCTAAAGTGCTCAATGCTGTTAATTTTATAGGCGTTGATGTGATTTTAGACGGTACCACCTTAGATCTACATACTATGCCTCCCCAAAACTTCAAGCGAATCCTAGATATGCGTCACGGTCACCTAACCCGTTCTTTTCAAGTTGAAGATCGTCAGGGACGCCTTTACTCCATTAAGACACAGCGATTTGTCAGTCGTGCCCAACGAGAAATCGCGGTTATTCGATACAATATTACTCTTGAAAAGAACCCCATTAATGAAAGGCCTGTCATTTCTATTAATCCATATCTTGACGGTAACGTTATGAACGAGGACGCGAACTATAATGAAGATTTTTGGATCGGGGAGAATGCTAGAAGTACACCTGAATATCAATTAGTTACAATGCGAACTAAGAAATCAGATTTCTTAGTATCAGCTGCCAGTACGTCTCGACTTACAATAGACAAGACTATTGTGAAAGATCATCCAAGTGAAGTTGAGCAGTACCCCCGTTACGCAGGGGCTATCACGAGCGTTGCGATGGAAGTTGGTCAGACTCTCACCCTCGTAAAACTTGTTGCGGTGACTACCAGTCGTGACTTTGCTCAAGACAAAGTAGAAATGGAAGCAATCGGTAAGTTACAGGAAGCACAAAAAGTAGAGTACAGCACCCTATTTGCTGAACACTGCTCCGCATGGGATCAAGTTTGGCAAGACAGTGATATTGAGATCAAAGGTGATGGTGCCGCTCAGCAGGGTATTCGATTCAATATTTTCCATCTAAATCAAACGTACACAGGAGAAGATCCTCGACTAAATATTGGTCCCAAAGGCTTTACTGGAGAAAAATACGGTGGAAGTACTTACTGGGATACAGAAGCGTACTGCTTACCGTTTTACCTCAGTACAAGTGACCCCCATATTCCCCGGAATTTATTGATCTATCGCTACAATCATTTGGAGAAAGCTAAAGAAAATGCCGCCAAATTGGGACTTTCTGGAGCCTTGTACCCTATGGTGACTGTAACTGGCGAAGAATGCCATAATGAATGGGAGATCACCTTTGAGGAAATCCATCGCAATGGAGCCATTGCCTATGCCATCTTTAACTATGTTCGCTACACCGGTGATAAGGAATACCTAGGCGAATATGGTTTTGAAGTACTGGCAGAGATTTCTCGATTCTGGGCCAGTCGAGTTAACTACCACTCCCCCAAAGATCAGTACATGATTCTAGGTGTAACAGGTCCCAACGAGTATGAAAACAATGTGAACAATAACTGGTATACCAATCGAATCGCTGCCTGGACTTTAGAATACACCTTAGAAGTAATGGATTATCTGAAGAAGATTAACCCTACCAGACTAGGGGAATTGGTGAAGCAGCTCGCTCTAGAGGAAGCAGAGACTAGCAGATGGCGACATATTATCGCTAAGATGTATTATCCCTTCGTTGATTCTCTGGGCGTTTTCGAACAGCAAGATGGCTTCATGGATAAGGAGCTGCTGACGACAGCTGATCTCCCCAAAGAAGAGCTTCCCCTCAATCAAAACTGGTCGTGGGATCGTATCCTGCGCTCATGCTTTATTAAGCAAGCTGATGTCCTGCAGGGATTGTTCTTCTTAGGAGACCGGTACGATCTGGATACAAAAAAACGGAACTTTGACTTTTATGAACCTATGACGGTCCATGAGTCTTCTCTATCACCATGCGTCCATTCTATTATGGCTTCGGAAATCGGGTACGAAGAAAAGGCGTATGAGCTTTATCTCCGAACCGCCCGCCTAGACTTGGACAACTACAACAAGGATACGGATGATGGTCTCCATATTACAAGTATGGCTGGAACTTGGATGTCTGTAGTTTATGGGTTTGGTGGGATGAGGATCGTTGAAGATAAATTGTCCCTTCGGCCATTTATCCCCAAGAATTGGGAACAATATTCGTTCAAGATCCTTTTTAGAGGACAGCGCTTCCGAATAACAGTGACGAAAGAAACAGTAGAAATCATGGAGGAAGAAGGTACGCCGTACAGCCTTCGTGTTCACGGTCAGTTATACGATGTACCTGATGGTGCAGTCATTTCTGTTCCTCTGCCTAATTGACATTGAACTCTCATTTTCAATGCACCGAGCTGCGTAAGTAGCCAAGCGGGTGTTCTTGGCAGGGTCAAATGTATTTATCGCCTTAATTAGGCCAATAGCCCCGATAGAAATAAGGTCCTCCCCATCCTCGCCTGTGTTATCAAATTTCTTAACAATATGAGCTACAAGACGGAGGTTGCGCTCAATTAGAATGTTGCGCGCACCTTCGTCTCCTTGTTCTTTTCTGGTTAGCAATTCCTGTTCTTCTTCTGGTTCTAATGGTTTAGGGAATACACTGCTGCTGGTGACAAATGAAGCTAATACACCAATTCCTTGAAACAACCAATATACAAAGGGAGCAGCTAACGAAGGAATCACGGCTTCACCTCCCATCCACTGCAAAAGATTCAGCTTTTTATCCTATGAAAGAACCACTGTAAATGTGCTTGTTCACACTTATTTTGCCTGCAGATATCTGCGGAGAGGGAAAACTAAGACCAACGCTAAGATGGTGCTGACCGCTCCCTGAACAAGATCTCCCGGTAAAGATGCTGCTGCAGGACCCACTCCATAAAAGAAGCTGCCAGCCACAAAGTAACCGAACACCATAATCCCAGCACCAGCCGGAGCCCCAACAAACGGTTTCTGGGCAAGCCAACCGGCAGCAGCCCCCTCTAGACCTTTTATAACAAACGTCCAAGGAGCCCAGTGGGTGTATCCTAATAAAATATCGGCTAAGCTAGAACCAATAGCCCCAGCCAGAGCCCCAACAGTAGGTCCGAAAGCCAACCCCGCTAGAAGAACAACTGTATCTCCAATATTCACAAATCCCTGCACATTGGGTAAAGGAATATTGATTACCATGGTTGCTACAGCTGTTAGAGCAGCAAAAACAGCCGCTCGAATCATTTCTCTTTGTTTCATCTGCAAAATCCCTTTCTTACATGAAGTCTACCTGTTATTCGACACATCCTTCGAAAAACCCTATGCAAAAAACCAGAACGAAGAGAAATGCTCTCGATATGGAAGATATTACAACATGTGGTATGGGTAACTAACTCTAAACGCTATATCTCGCCTTTGACTTATCTGCGGCCAAATCATATATTAGGAGGACAAGACCTTCAAGGAGGGAGTTACTTGAGTTCAGAAATTACAGTTCTTCCAAAACACCACGTCAAGTTCATTATTAAGCGGGATGGGCGAACTGTACCCTATTCCTCAGAAAAAATCTATACAGCTGTAAAAAAAGCTGCCTTACACATTGGTTGTGACCTTGAAGTCGTGCGGCGCGTGACGGATAGAGTCGAGTACTATCTAGATGAACTATTTGTCGATCTTGACCCCCATGTAGAGAACATCCAAGATTTAGTTGTAAAGTCTATGGAGGATTTCAAACTATATGAGTTAAAAGATGCCTACGTCGATTACAGGGAACAGCGTAATCGTATTCGGCGTTCAACATCCACTCTACACAAGAAATTAGAATCCATTATCCGCAACCCAGAGCGAGGTGTAGAGGCAAATGCCAACGTGGGCTCAAATTTCTCTGCCAAGCTTCTGCTTGGAGCAAGCGAAGCATTTAAAGAGTTCTACCTCGATGCAGTCATACCAGAACATCTAGCTCTTGCTCACCGTTCAGGACAAATTCACATCCATGATCTGGACAGCTATGGAGCAACTATCAACTGTCTTCAGATACCCTTTGGTAAAATATGGGCTCAGGATGGAATCAACACAGGCTATGGATGGCTTAGACGGGCAAAACGAATCGGCAGTGCTTTAGCACAGGAAGCCATCATTTTCCAGGCCAACCAAAATGACATGTTTGGCGGACAATCCGATCCCCGTTTTGAAGAAGCAGCAGTCTTTATACCAGAGGAATATGAAACACTAGCCGCCATAGAACAGTTAACCGCTGAACAGGCCCTACGGAAAAAAGCGATTGAACGAGAGACGTATCAAGCTTGTGAAGCACTTGTTCATAATCTAAACACCATGCACTCCCGAGCAGGATCTCAGGTTCCTTTTTCAAGTATCAATTTAGGCTGTCCTAGAAATGCCCGTGAGAAAATGCTGACTTGGCAGTTCCTAGAAGCATTCAACGCTGGATTAGGACGGGGAGAAACACCCATTTTCCCCAATGTAGTGTTCCGGCTGAAAGCGGGGGTCAACTTCAACCCCGAAGATGACCACTACGATCTTTATCAATTGGCACTACGGGTTGCAGGACGCCGTATGAATCCTACATTTTCTTTCATGGATTCGTCCTTTAATAGTCCTTACCAAGACAAAGTGGCATATATGGGATGCCGTTCCCGGGTTATTGCCAATCGACATGGAAAGTCTGTCCCAGAAGGAAGGGGTAATATTGCTCCCGTTAGTATTAACCTGCCTCGCCTTGCCCTAGAAGCAGAGGGTCCTTTAGGAAACAAAAATCTCAGATCCTTTTGGGCTAACTTTAACGAAGTTCTTCTGCTCTGTGAAGAACAGCTCCTTCATAGGGTGGAGGTTTTAAAACAGCTAAAAGTCCAAGACTTACCTTTCACTCTTGGTCAAGGATTGTACATGGATTCGGAAAATCTCTCTAGCGACGACAGTATCTGGGAAGCTATTAAGCACGGCACCGTAAGTATTGGATATATTGGTCTTGCCGAGTGCTTGTATGCCCTAATTGGGCACCACCATGGGGAGTGTCGTGAAGCCCATGAACTTGGTTTGGAAATAGCAGCACATCTCCGCTTATTCTGCGAGAACATGGGACATCGAACTAATCTAAATGTCACATGCTATGCTACTCCGGCAGAGGGATTATCGGGACGTTTTGTCCAAATCGATCGAGAAAAATATGGAATCATTCCAGGTGTAACAGAATACGAGTTTTACACAAATTCATTCCATGTACCTGTGTACTATTCCATCTCCATTGCAGATAAAATCGCTGTAGAAGGACCCTTTCACAAATTTCATGATGCAGGTCATATTTCTTATATCGAGCTGGATGCACCTCTCGAGCACAATCCCCAGGCGTTAGAGAAAATCCATCGCCTCATGAGCGAGGCAGATATGGGTTACGCTGGAGTGAATTTTCCAATTGATGAGTGTGAAAGCTGTGCTCACCACGGGATCTTAGGAAATACTTGTCCAGTTTGTGGAAGTACGCAGATTAACAGAGTCCGACGAGTTACAGGTTACCTATCGTATGTTCATCGTTTCGCTACTGGTAAGAAAAGTGAATTTGAAAACCGCAGACCTCACCATTAAAAAAAGCAGGAGTCACTTCCCATCTAATGGTAGTGGCTCCTACTCTTTCTTTTTTCGGGCTAACAGTTCTTCTTTCATCCACTCATTTTCCCGCCGCATGGCAGCGAAGGACCATTTGAACTCTTTGTTCTGTTTTGCGAGTTCAAAGACCTGTCGCTCCAAATTAATTAGTTTCGTCTCATACTCATGAACTAACCGGGACATTTCAAGGTGATCCTTCTCAAGTTCCTTAATGGTTGCGCGCAAACCGTTAACAGTACTATTATCTTGATAAGCACTTATACCAGCTCGCCATACAGCCCCCAGAGCATCCCAAGTAGATCTCTTCCCTGTCAGCTCCTTCACTTTCTTAATACCCCTTATCACAATGAACTTATCCTCCACTCGCCTTCTCAGTAACGGACTTCGTGTACAAAAGTCGATCCAATTCTTGATTCACCCAATCCCTCACGTCAGTGCATAGAGAATAATAACTCCAGGTTCCTTGAGTACGTCGTTCAAGTAAGCCTTCTGAATGCATCAGTTTAAGGTGATAGGAGACTTTCGGTTGGTTAAGGCCTAGAGTTTTGGCCAATTCACCTACACAGATCTCTTGATCCCTCAATAATAGTATTATTCGCAATCGGATTGGGTCAGCTAAAATATGAAACCGGCGGGCAGAAATCTCCGCTTGTCCCATGATGCAAGCCTCCTGTGAAAGTTTTCATAATCCGATTGTATCGTGTTTGATTAGGTAAATCAAGGACATTTGTGAAAAAAGGAACTTTCTCCTTAACCAAAATACCCCAGCAGCTGGCTAAGGTCATTGAAAACGTTCTTCTACTTTTTTCAAAAGATGAACAGCACGGGCGCTGCGAGCCAAGTTCAGCGATCTTTCATAACAATAGACAGCCATTCCTTCTTCCCCATTCGCCCGATATTCGTCACCTAACTTAATAAACTTCTTGATCTTCTTCCGCGGTTCTAAGGGTAAGTACCACAGAAGATCAAGCTTCCACCTGTTCTTCCATCTCGGCGGGTCTACGTCCATTACGAAAATCACACTCCAGATTCAATATTATGGTGAAAATATAATATCACAGAAGATAAGCAGAAGCAAGAACACAAAAGGCCAAAAAGTTAACAGATTTTTCAACGGGTTAAGCGGTTGACACCTTCAAATGGTGATGCTAAACTAGCGAGGACCTTACGAAAGGAGAGGAAAATGAAACAATATAAACAACTCATAATCGCCAGCGTTCTATTATTACTGTTATCAAGCTTGGCAAAGGGGTCGTCGTTTGTTTCGTTAAAAGAGCAAACTCATGCAGAGGTCATTGGTAATGTTATCTGTGCAGAATCTAGCCTACCCCTCCACACTGGCAAGATCAAAATTGGACCGCAAGAATACGTCGTTTCACAGGGTGAATTTCAGGCCGAGCTTGTTCCAGGTCGTTATACAGCAGTTGTTGAAGGACCTTATCGACAAAATAAGCAGATCACACTAAACATTAAGCCTGGAAAAAACAAAGTCAAAATCACTTTAGATAGTGTTTTTTCAATGGAGGAAATCCATGTCTTGGCTAGAATTGTCAGGGCAGAAGCTGAAGGGGAATCCTTTATAGGAAAAGGGGCCGTAGCAGCTACCATCTTAAATCGAGTGAACAGTCCTCGCTACCCCGATACCATTTCAGGTGTAGTATATCAAAAGACTAGTGGACGGTTCCAATACTCCCCTGTACAGGACGGACGAATCAATCTAGATCCAACCCCTAATGACTACAAAGCAGCCTACCACTCTTTAGCTGGTAACGATCCGTCTAATGGAGCAACAGGCTTTTTCAACCCGGCAAAGACTAGTGATAGTTGGGTTCGCTCCCATCCCGTTACTGCTGTAATTGGTCATCATACGTTCTTCTCGTACTAGCAACTGCTTTTTTGAAAGGAACAAGATAAATGGACAAGCTGAACCTTGGAGGAATTATTAAGGAATCGATAGTGGACGGACCAGGTATTCGCTTTGTGCTTTTTGCCCAAGGGTGCAGGCACAACTGTCCTGGTTGTTTTAACCAAGAACTTCAGGCTTTTAGAGAAAATGCAATATACACCGTTTCTCAAGTACTAGATATGATTGATGCCCTACCTCATTTAGATGGAATAACGCTGTCAGGAGGAGACCCCTTTGAACAAGCTGACGCCTTTGGAGAGCTGGCTAAAGCTTGTAGATCTCGAAGGCTTAACATCTGGGCTTATACAGGCTACACTTTCGAAGAGCTTATTGCAGACCCAGAGTATCGTATCCTTCTGGAGGAGATAGATGTATTAGTCGATGGTCCGTTTCTTTTCGAAGAAAAAGACCCCCTTTTACCATTTAGGGGGTCTCGCAATCAACGCATAATAGATGTTCAGAGTTCCTTACTCTCTGCCCCGAATGTACGACTGATACGCACGACCAACTAAGAATACGACCAGCGTATAAATGGGCAGTGTTACCAAGCGAGCCAAAAGCCGAGCTGGTAACAGAATAAAAAAGCCCTGTCCAAACATAATAGTCAACCACAGTGTATTCAGAAAAACTCCTGTGATTAAGTCTGTAACCAACACCGTCAATCCCACCTGCCACCATTGGGGATCCTTCATCCTTCGAAACAAGAGCAGACCTGGGATAATACCTGTCAGTGCTGCAGTTAAGGTGAAACCTGGGAAAAACGCTCCTCCATGAGAGTTAATAGCATAACCTATCAAATCTGCTGCCACCCCTGTAACTGCTCCCGCAACTGGTCCGAAAAGAATCCCTGAGAGCATAATGGGAATCTCTCCAAAACTTATGCGCAAAGCCCCAACACCAGCAATTGGAATAATGAACCCAAACACTCGAGTTAGAACGATAGATATTGCTGTTAACAAGCCCAAATTCGTGGCAGTTCGGGTTGTGAAACGCATGCACTACACCTTCCTTACTTACCTGCTATGGACAATGAACGAACAATGAGAGATGGACTCCCTACATTTCCTCCATATCCAGGAATTCCAAATTCTAAATCGGATCCAATGACTTCAATGTCTTCTATCATCCGGAAAAAGTTACCAGCAACAGTGATTTGGTCAACTGGTCGAACGATTTGTCCACCTTCCACCAGATAACCGTATGCTCCCAGAGAAAAATCTCCTGATACGGGGTTGGCACCTGAGTGTAAACCCTGAACGTCAATAATCACAAGTCCGTCATCTAATTCTTTCAACAAATCCTCGTAACTTGTTTCACCAGGTTTGATATAGAAATTGGTGGGCGATATGCCGACTGGTGACTTAAACGATGCCCTACTAGCATTACCAGTAGACTCTACCCCATCTTTCTTAGCCGTCTTTAGATTGTGAAGGTAGGTCGTCAGCTGACCTTGATCAATAACCTTCTTGGTCTTTGAAGCTACACCTTCCCCGTCAAACGGTATTGACGCCCCTCCATTAGGCATTAAGGGATCATCCACCAGAGTAACCTTGGAAGAAGCTATTTTCTGTCCTAACTTACCAGCTAGAAGCGAAAGTCCCTTCTGTACTGCTTCGCCTGAAAATACAGAAGAGAAAGTCTGCACCATATCTCTTGCTGCATCATACCGCAGCATTACCCGGTACTCTCCGGAAGGAACGGTATCTGCATTTAATAGCGATACTCCTTCATTTACTGCAGCTTGAGCCAACTTTTCAGCATCAAACTTACTCCAGTCATTTCCGAATTGGAAACGGCTGCCTGTTTTTACCTGTTCTCCATCTCTTACAACTGCTGAAACATAGGAGACTCCTCCATTACGAACGAAAGACTGTTCTAAACCTTTGGTGTTAGCAATGTAAATCTCCGACTCTTCATATCCAGTCATGGCCCAGTTAACTAGATCTACACGAGAATCAGCAGCCAGTGCTCGAGCCTCGAGCTCCCTTGCGAATTCAATCCTTTCTTCTGGAGATACGCTGCTTAATTCGTCGTTGTACGCCGTTACCTCTGGGTAACTAGGCGAACCTGGGAAAAACACGATCTCGTCTTTGCTATCAATCACTTCGGCATTAGCTTTTGCAGAAGAGACCAGTAAATCAACTGATGTTTCATCTAAAACCTCTGCATAGGCATATCCGACTTTTCCTTTATAACTAGCTCGAAACCCTACTCCCTGAACACTACTTACACTATAATCATCAATCTCTGTCTTGAATATTCGAACCGAAAATTCCTTCGATTGAGAGACATAGACCTCCATGTCCTCCAATCCTGCAGACCGACCCACTTCAAAAACACGATCTTTAAATTGCTGAATATTCATTAGTTGTTCCCCTCCCGTCCACCCACAGTAATTTCGGAGACGCGAATTGTGGGCTGACCAACATCTGCTGGAATAGATCCACTCAAAGATCCACACATTCCCTGACCAGTGGCTAAATTAGAAGCAACCATATCGATCTTCTTAAGAATATCCGATCCTCGTCCAATAAGAGTAGCGCCACGAACAGGTTTTTCAATCTTACCGTTTCGAACTAGATAACCCTCACCGACAGAGAAGTTAAACTCACCGGTCGCTGGATTGACCGATCCCCCACCCATGCGCTTAGCAAAGAGACCGAACTCCGTATTGCTGATTATCTCGTCAACTGTTGAGTCACCTGGGCAAATGAAAGTGTTAGTCATCCTAGAAGTAGGCGCGAATTTGTAGGATTGACGTCGAGCGTTGCCAGTAGGTTTCATTCCCATTCGTCGACCATTCAGCTTGTCAATCATGTAACCTTTCAAAATCCCGTTTTCAATAAGTACGTTTCGTCTTGTCTTGGTCCCTTCATCATCAATGTTTTGCGAACCCCAAGCATTAGGAATGGACCCATCATCAACTGCAGTAACCAGTTCGCTAGCAACTTTCTGGCCCAACTTCCCGGCAAAAACAGAGGTTCCTTTAGCCACGCTCGTAGCTTCCAAACCGTGACCGCATGCTTCGTGGAAAATCACTCCACCAAATTCATTGTTAATAATTACAGGATATCTGCCACTGGGAGCATAGTCTGCATTGACCATAGTCACTGCAGTCCGTGCTGCTTCTCGCGCGTACTCCTCTACATCAATATGATCAAACAACTCAAACCCCATATGACGACCTGGTCCGTAAAAACCCGACTGTTTTTCGCTGCCTTTTGAAGCAACAGCATTAATGGCAAGGCGAGTGCGGACTCGGCGGTCATCTGTAAGCAGCCCTTCAGAATTCGCGATCATAATGCTCTGATCCGTGTCTAGATAGTTTACCGTGACCTGAGTAATCTGATCATCATACCCAAAAGCCGCGTAATGGGCTTTTTTCATCACATCAACTTTTTCCCTTTGAGAAATATCTCTTGGTATGATTTTAATGGGATTAAACTTGTCTACCACACACCGATTAAGAACAATAGACTCTACCTGTTTAGTGCCTGGTAGAGCAGCGGCAGCTTCCAAAGCCACTTTCAGCAAATTGGACCGTTCCGTTTTATTGGTGTATGCATAGACACTCTTCGTTCCCTGAAAAATCCTAATCCCAACACCATAGTCTCGACCCGATACACCCTCCTCTACCGTTCCATTCATCATACGAATAACCGTGTTATACGTGTCTTCTACAAAAATCTCTGCAAAATCACCACCAGTAGATAATGCAGCTAACAACACATCTGAAATCAATCTTTCTGATAACACAAACGTACCTCCTTTATTTCTGTGTTATAATGAAACAATCATACTTCAACTTATGAGAAAGGATGTCCCATATGCAGCCTAAGGATGTTATTTGGCGGATCTTAGAACGCCTGCAAGACCTTCAAAACCTCTGTGAAGAAAGCTATAGTGAGCTTCATCCCAAGAAGAATGCCGATCTCATTTCCAGTATTGAAGAGTGTGAACGTCTCACCAGAACTCAAATAAACATTATGAATCGAATTTCAAAAAAGTACTAGTTCTTATATGAGCTGGTGCTCTTGGAAAAACTGACATAATTTCAAACGCCCCTCGGCTGGATCGGTAATTCCATCGACCAATCTTTCCATGGGGCAAGTCCGCAAACCACTTGTGTCTAATATTTGGGGAACTACTTCCTCAAAATGAGCAGGGATATGATTGGACTGCAGAATTTCAAGAGCTCCTTGTGAGCCCAAAGGGCTATAACAGGATTTTACCTCAGCACACACGAGCAGCATCGCGGCTGCTCTACCTATTACCTTATCCGCAACGGAAGAACCCCACGCCCTTTCTCCTAAACCTTCTAGTGCTTTAAACAGCGGCAACAGCCGCTGTTCTACACCGGAGTACAATACTTGTCCTTCTTTTACAATGACTAATCCTAACGACTCCTCTTGAAAGAGGTCTAACGCTATTTGCAGATCGTGCTCCATTCTCTCCCTCCCCACTTCACATAATAGCACAGTCTCACATATTTTTAGGTTCAGCAATTGGAATGGATACAAGATGGGAACCACATTTGCAGTCAGAGGCCCCAAAACGAGGCACTACATAATAAGCGCTTGGAATTCGCAGTAGTTCCTGCACCAACCAGCACTCTTTCTGCTTAGGCTGTCCTTGAAACACCACATCCCCTAAATACGAACAATGGGGCCGCAGATAGTCTACATGCCAATGAAGACGCTTATCCAAGCGTCGATGACGCTGGACCCGATGTCTTAGATTCCGCTGTGCGCTCCCTGCATATGCATAGATACCTGATGGGAACGGATAAGTGCCTAATTTCCCAATTGTAATGGTCGTTTGTTCAGGCAGATACAACCAAACTACATATACCCCTGAGTCCAATTACCCCACTCGCCTTCTACATAACCACATTAATTCGTTACCGTGGAAGGGTTTTCCTTCGAACAACGAGAAATAATAGACTCAAAGTCTTGCAAGGAGGGAAACGAGTGGATGTAAAACAGATTTTCCGGAAAGCCACAGAAAGCGCTGGCGTCTCCGGCTATGAAGAGGCCATAGGGGCCCAAATCCAAGAAGCTTGTCCCTGGGCGGATGATATTCGCACCGACAAGCTGGGAAACTTGATTATGCTAAAACGCGGTCAGGGAGAAGGTCCTAGGCCAAGAGTAATGCTTGCTGCACATATGGATGAAATCGGATTGATTATTAC
The DNA here is from genome assembly GCA_012518735.1 of Bacillota bacterium. Classification (GTDB taxonomy): domain Bacteria; phylum Bacillota; class Limnochordia; order Darwinibacteriales; family Darwinibacteriaceae; genus JAAYRO01. Next base: position 8,305 of record JAAYRO010000093.1, on the reverse strand, counting down.
AAAAATCGAAGAAGACGGTTTCCTCCGCTTCAGTACGATTGGTGGATTTGACCAACGTGTTCTGCTTGGTCAAGAGGTGGTAGTACACGGCCGATCGCCACTTATTGGGGTAATTGGGGCTAAACCGCCTCACGTACAGGCCCCTGGAGAGCAGAAGAAAGCGGTCAAGCTCGAGGATTTATTTATTGATATTGGCTATGATGATGAAAAAGAAGCCAATGCTCATGTACGAATTGGTGACGTTGTTACATTAAGAAGAGACTCTGTAGAGCTGCAGGGTTCGTTCTTGGCAGGCAAAGCCTTTGATGACAGAGCAGGTGTTGCTGCTATCTTAGAATGTTTCAAAGCTCTCGACAGTCTGAAACACATGGCAGACGTCTATGGTGTGGCAACAGTTCAAGAAGAAGTTGGACTGCGCGGTGCTATTACAAGCACATTTGGGATAGTACCTGATGTAGGCATTGCCATTGATGTAGGTTTCGGTGATTCACCCGGTCTACAGGAGGGAGAAACCATCAAATTAGGAGAAGGACCTGGAATCGCCATTGGTCCGCATGTTCATCCTAAACTACACAAGAAGATGGTAGAAACTGCTGAGGAATGGAACATCAGCTATTCACTGGATCCATCGCCTCATCCTGGAGGCACCGACGCTTACGCTATCCAAGTAACACAAGCAGGTGTACCAACTATCCTGTTGTCTATCCCCCTCAGGTATATGCATACACCTATTGAAACCCTTGATTATGAGGACGTGAAGCGAACAGGCCGCTTGATGGCCATGTTTATCGCCGGGTTAGACAATGAGTTTGTGGAGGGATTAACGTGCTTCTAGCTCAACTAACTGAAGCTTGTGGTGCACCTGGTCAAGAAGGAGAAGTCCGTGATCTAATTCGAACCGAGATCGCACCATATGTGGATGAAATCAAAACCGATGCTTTAGGCAACTTGATTGCCGTCAAGAACCCCAATGGAAAAGGCCCAAAAGTGATGTTGGCTGCCCACATGGACGAAGTCGCCCTAATGATTACGTCCATTGAGAAAAATGGATACTTGCGTTTCAAACCAATCGGTGGAATAGATCCTAGAGTACTTGTGGCCAAAACCGTGGTCGTTGGAGCTAAGAAGATACCTGGCGTCATTGGCAGCAAACCTATTCATCTGCAGCGTCCAGAAGAACGGCAACGAGCGCTGAGTATTCAAGAGCTCCAAATTGATATTGGTGTAAAGAGTAAAGAAGAAGCGGAAAAGCTGGTCAGCCTAGGAGAATGTGCATATTTCACTACTAAATATGAAGAATTTGGCAGCGGGAAGGTAAAAGCGAAAGCCTTGGACGACCGAGTTGGCTGCTCGTTAGTCATTGAACTACTGAAAGAGGATTTCTCTTTCCCTCTTTATGCAGCTTTTACTGTCCAGGAAGAGGTTGGATTACGTGGTTCGGGAGTAGCAGCTTATCAAATTGAACCAGATATCGCGTTAGTGTTGGAAGGAACCACCGCTTCTGATGTACCTGGAACAGATGAGCATAAACATGCTACATCTGTAGGAAAAGGACCTGCCATTACATTTATGGACCGGACAGTTATTCCTAATCCTAAACTCGTACAGGAGCTGCTAGATTTGGCAGCAGAAAAAGGAATACCTGCCCAAGCCCGTCGAGCAACAACAGGTGGAACAGACGGTGGCCAGATTCAGCTGACGAAAACGGGCTCAAAAGTGGCCGTAATAGCGGTTCCTTGCCGCTATATTCATTCGGCAGTTTCGGTAATGAGCAAGAAGGATTACGAAGCGGCCTTTCTACTTGTGAAAAACTATCTCCAAAGGCTCCAAGAAAGGGAGGGATGACCAATGAAGGAAGTAATTAAGCAACTTACAGAAGCTTTCGGTCCATCAGGATATGAAAGCCAAGTTACAGAATTAATTAGTAATATGGTCAAGGACTATGCAGACGAGGTTTCAACGGATGTTCTCGGTAATCTAATTGCCGTGAAGAAGGGAAAAGAGAACGGCAAAACCATTATGTTTTCGGCCCATGCCGACGAGATCGGTGTAGTAATCACTCATATCGATGACAAGGGTTTCCTCCGCTTTGCCAATGTTGGTGGAGTAGGTATTGCCAGTTTAGTTGGAAACCGAGTTCGGTTTGGTAATGGCACTATTGGTGTTATTTACAGCGAAAAAGGCGATTGGAAAGAGCTGAAGCTTGACAAACTCTATATTGATATTGGAGCCGAAACTAAGGAAGAAGCTAATTCTAAGGTTAGAGTTGGCGAATTCGGGATTTTCCATCGAGAGTTTACGGACCTAGGACATCGAGTCGTAGCAAAGAGCATGGATGATCGAGTGGGCTGTGCTGTCTTAATTGAAGCTATGAAGCAGATTGAAAACCCAACCAATACTCTGTACTTTGTATTCACATCCCAAGAGGAAGTGGGCCTCAGAGGAGCACGGACATCTGCCTACACCATCAACCCAGACCTAGGTATTGCACTGGACGTAACCTTGACAGGTGATACGCCCGAAGCACATAGAATGGAAGTATCCTTAGGCAAAGGAGCAGCCATTAAAGTAAAGGACTCTTCCATGATTACCCATCCAAAGGTCAAAGAATTATTAGTTCAACTGGCTGAAGATGGCAATATTCCATATCAGATGGAAGTGCTGGAGCGGGGAGGAACTGATGCAGGAGCTATCCACCTCACTCGAGATGGTATCCCTTCTGGTACTATCTCTATCCCCTGCCGATACGTTCATTCGCCCTCTGAAATGGTAGATATGCGTGACGTTCAAGCCTGTGTTGATTTAGTTCTCGCTGTTGCAAACCATGATTTAGATACGCTCTAACAAAAAGGGAGCGGATAGCTAAAGTTCAGCTGTCCGCTCCTTCGTTTCCTTCATCTCTATTCGTCCTGCAGATCGAGAATTCGTTGCACTAGGAGATTCACTTCATCAATAGCCTCTTTCACTTTACCCGCTGATTGGGCTGTGCCGTCAGAAAGCTTCCGAATCTCTTGAGCCACAATTTCAAACCCTCGTCCATGTTCACCAGCACGAGCAGCTTCGATAGAAGCGTTGAGTGCTACTAAGTTGGTCTGCTTAGCGATGCTGGTAATGGTGTTGACCAAATGGGAGATTTTTTCTGGGATTCCGGCAAGATCTTCTACCATTCTTTGGGACATTTCCTGCTCCTTTTGGATTGCAGCATATGCCTCTTTGATCTCGTTTTCTAATCGTCTTTCTTCGGTAATATCCCGCCACACAACTACATTAGCCACATGTTTCCCTTTATTGTTAATTACAGGACTGGCCGTTAATCGTGCATGGAAATCACCCACCTGCACGTAACCGGTGTGAGGCATTTTTTCTACATGACTTAGAATCTCTTTCACTCTAGGAAAATCTTGATGATACGGCCCTATACTGCGACCCACCATTTGACTAGGAGTTACACCCGTTGAAATACTCATTTGTGAAAACAGATCCTTCGCCCGGTCGCTCATCCAAATCATCTTGTGATCCAAATCTGAAATCATGACGTTTTCTCCAATTGCAGCCATGATCCAATCACTGTCAATTCCCAAAGCTTCAAGTCTCGAGTTTAGAGCCATATCATTTACCTCTAAGAAATCATGCTCTGAACTCGTTCTGGTTGGTTGGTGATGATACAGTCGACCTTGGCTGTTTTCATCCGCTCAATGTCCTCCGGCCTATCGACAGTGTATGGGTTTACCATCATGCCGTGTTTTTGAGCCTCTGCCACAATTTCAGGTACAATTGCGTATTGAGATGAATGAAGAGCGGTTGCTCCAAGTCTCTTCGCATATTCCCATGGCTCGTACAGACCGGCTGAATACAAAATCCCTGTTCTAACCGAAGGTCTGATGTTCTTGAAGTAAACCAAAGAATAATGGTTAAAAGACGAGATGATTGTCCTCTCGTGTAAATCATACTCATCCAGCAGCTGTGCCACTTTCTCGCATAGGGACTCAAACCCAAGACCAGCTTTTAACTCTACATTGAACAAGATATCCCGATCTTTCACTAGTTCGCACACTTGTCGCAGAGATGGAATCCGTTCACCCTTATATTCTTGGGAAAACCAAGATCCTGCATCAAACTCCTGCAGTTCGGAGAAAGAATAGTCCTCAATCAGACCAGTACCATTCGTTGTCCGATCAAGAGTACCATCGTGACACACTACAACTTCTCCATCTTTACTTAAGTGAACGTCTAGTTCAAGTCCGTCTGCATTAACTTCAAGAGCCATCTGAAATGCAGCCATTGTGTTCTCGGGAGCCTTACCAGAATAACCCCTGTGTGCTAATACGAGCATAGTCTCTCCCACCCTTATTTATTCTTTTTTCGTTCCACAAAGAATGCCTTAGCAACCTCTGGATACAGAATGTACGTTAATACATCCTCTTCTTGTTCAACAAACTCGCTTATTTCCTGCCGCGCTTTTTCTAAGAGGGGCTCGAAATGGTCAGCGGGTCGATCTGTAATGACGGTGTTTGTTTCACCCTCAAGAAGTTCAGGCTTAATTGGTGCTGGGGACTTCCCATACCAACCAGTAATATAGTCCTTTAACTCTTTAGACTTCACAGCATAACGCTTTCCAGTAACAACATTAAACAATGACTGCACACCAACAATCTGGCTCATAGGAGTAACCAATGGAGGATACCCCAGGTCTTCCCGAACACGAGGAACCTCTTGGACAAGCTCATCGTATTTGTGCCCCATCTTCTGCTGTTCAAGTTGGGCTCGTAAATTAGAAAGCATTCCTCCTGGGATTTGACTAATAAGTACCTGTGTATCCACACCTCTAGAAGGCACTTTATAATCTTCTAGTACCCGATTCATAACTCCAGCAGCCTTATTCAACACCTCTAGATCAAGCTCTGGCTCCCGCTCCGTCCCCCTCAGTCCAGCCACCAAGGATTCTGTGGGAGGCTGTGACGTTCCCATAGCAAGGGGCGATAAAGCAGTATCTACCACATCAACGCCAGCTTGAATAGCCGCCCAGTAAGTCATGGAAGCTACGCCACTGGTATAGTGGCAGTGCAGCTGAACAGGAAGACCTACCTCTTTTTTCAAGCGAGTAACCAATTCGCTGGCAACGGCCGGCATCATAATCCCAGCCATATCCTTAATACAAATAGAATCAGCGCCCATATCCCGCAGCCTCTGAGCTGTCTCAACATACCCATCAATGGTATGAACTGGGCTGACTGTATAGACTACAGTACCTTGGGCATGTGCTCCAGCTTTCTTAGTTGCTTCCACCGCACACTCTAGGTTGCGTGGATCGTTCAGCGCATCAAATATACGTATGATATCAATACCATTATCGACAGAACGCTGGACAAATTCACGAACAACGTCATCAGGGTACTGGCGGTACCCTACTAGGTTTTGTCCCCGGAGCAGCATCTGCAGTTTAGAATTGGGGAGAACTCGACGCAGTGTTCTCAGCCGCTCCCACGGATCTTCATTTAAATAACGCAGACTAGCATCAAATGTTGCTCCACCCCATACTTCTAGAGAATAAAAGCCAGCCTGGTCAAGATACTCCACAACCTCTAGCATATCATTGGTCTTGAGACGAGTAGCCAAAAGCGATTGATGAGCATCCCGCAAGACCGTTTCTGTAATCCCAACTCTATTTTTCAAGTAATCAACCTCCTAATAGTGATAGGAATATTCCTGCTGCCACTGCAGATCCAATAACACCCGCTACATTCGGACCCATTGCATGCATAAGCAAGAAGTTCTGTGGATCAGCTTCTTGACCTACTTTTTGCACCACTCGAGCGGACATTGGTACTGCTGAAACACCGGAAGCACCAATCAGAGGATTGATCTTACCACCTGAGAGACGCATACCAATTTTGCCAAATATGACACCTGAAGCCGTCCCCAATGCAAATGCAATGGAACCCAATCCTAAAATTAGAAGAGTGCGTACAGTCAAAAAGGTGTCTGCCTGAGCCGTAGCACCAACAGTAATTCCTAAGAAAATCGTGACAATATTAATCAGTTCATTCTGAGCTGTTTTCCCCAATCGGTCCGTAACCCCCGATTCCTTAAGCAGGTTCCCAAACATAAGGGCTCCTAATAGGGGAAGTGAACTCGGAATGAGAAGCCCAGCAAACAACGTCACAACTAATGGGAATATAATCTTCTCCAAACGACTTACCGGTCGTAATTGAGCCATCTTAATCCGTCGTTCTTCTTCTGTTGTGAGCAGTTTCATAATAGGCGGCTGAATAACTGGAACAAGGGCCATATATGAATAAGCTGCGATTGCGATTGGTGCTAATAAATCTGGTGCTAGCTTCGATGCAGTGAAAATGGCTGTTGGGCCATCAGCACCACCAATCATGGAAATGGCAGCCCCTTCCGTAAGGGAAAAACCAAGGGCATTTGCTCCTAGAAAGGTAAGAAAAATTCCTACCTGAGCCGCAGCCCCCAACAGAAGACTTCTCGGATTCGCTATTAATGGTCCAAAATCAGTTAACGCACCAACCCCCATAAAAATCAGAGGCGGATACAGACCTATCTCAACACCAGTGTACAAGATTCCTAAAAGCCCATCTTTGCCCATAATGCCCGTTAGTGGAAAATTCGCTAACCAGACTCCGAAAGCAATGGGTACTAACAGTAGTGGCTCGTATTTGCGATAGATTCCTAAATAAAGTAACACTACAGCCACCAGCAGCATAATTACTTCTTTGTAAGTTAAAACGCTAAATCCAGTACTACTCCATAACTCTTGCAGTAGTTCCAACAATCATAGCCCCCCTAACCGATCACGGCTAAGGATTGCCCAGTTTCAACTGTTTGGCCTTCCTTAACCACTTCAAGTACTTGGCCGTCAACGGGTGCAACAATCTCATTTTCTAGTTTCAAAGCTTCGAGAGTCAAGAGCACGCTTCCCTTTTTGACCTGATCACCTGTTTTTACCTTAACACTTAAGATAGTTCCACTGAGGGGTGCAGGTACTTGTGTTCCTTGGGTTATTGCTCGCTCCGTTTTTACTGGTTGTTCCTGTTTGACTGTTTGATTTGAAGTATTCGAGGTCTCTTCCTTTGAAACCTGCTCCACAGTCACCTCGTACGTTCTGCCTTCAATAGTTACTTTATAAATTGACAAGTCTATCCCCCACTTCATTCATTTTTAGTCAATACGACGTATTCTTAACTTTCCTTCCATTCCCAAATGCTTCATCAAAGATGTTATGATGACAATATCCTTTTCAACACCAAGATTATCTGGTGGTGTCTCTTGCGGAATCGTCTGTGAAATCGGCTCAGGTATTAAACGACCTACAAGACCCAAAATTTCAGCAAGAATCCAAAGGACTAAAAACACAGCAATAATTCCAGTAAACGTAATCCCCCAAACAGATATTTTAATCACCTCCCGCTGCTAAACCTCTACTTCCCCTGAGAAAACTCGAACTGCTGGTCCAGTCATCCATACATGGTTATTTGGAGCCCATTCAATCAGCAAATCCCCACCAGGTAGAGACACTGTCACTTCTCTCTCTGTAAGGCCTAGACGGGCACACACAACCACTGCTGCGCAAGCACCCGTACCACAAGCAAGTGTAGGACCAGCGCCTCTCTCCCAGACTCTTACTCTTACATAGTCTCTATCCAGCACCTGAACAAACTCTATATTTGCCTTATTAGGCCACACTGGATGACTCTCAAGAATGGGACCCCATTTATGAAAATCTAGAGAATCTAGGTCGGGGACAATCGCAACGCCATGTGGATTACCCATGGAAACAGGATGAACAATCCATTCTTTACCATCCAAGAATATTTCTACAGGCTCTTCACTATTAAACGAAAGGTCTGGTTCACCCATGTCCACAGCATAAAGCTGATGGTGTATGTGAACCTCCTTTACACCGCCCACTGTCTCTATCCTCAACACAGGTTCTGTAAAATTCTTTTCGTCAACTAAGTGACGAGCCATGCACCGAATGGCGTTCCCACACATTTCAGCTTGAGTGCCATCTGAGTTGAAAATCTGCATGGAATAGAGGTCATTGGAGCGCGCAATTAAGACTAAACCATCGGCACCTATACCAGTTTTCCGATGACATAGTGATTCAGCAAGTCTTTCTGCATTCGGTACCAGATTCCTTCCCAGATCTTCGATAAAAATAAAGTCGTTGCCTAATCCATGATACTTTGTGAACCGTAAGCGCATTCCAGAACCTCCATGTTTGGATTCAATGACCATCATATGCTATTATAACAAAAAAACAGGTCTGCGCGACCTGTTTTTT